>JALYTZ010000104.1 GCA_030854025.1 Vulcanimicrobiota bacterium | reverse complement strand
GTATTGACCAGACGATGGATACGGTTCTTCGTCTCTTTAAGCGCGCGCACGTCTTCGAGCCGCAGCAGCGCGCCGTGCGCGCCGATTACCGTGAGAACGTCGCCGATCGTATCGAAGTCTTTGTAGTACAGCACGACGCGCCGTTTGCGCTGCATTCGTTTGGGCTCATGCGCGACGGCGTGCAGCGTCCAGGAGAGCCGGTCGGCATGCGCGCAATCGGCCATCACGAACTCCAAATGATAGCCGCGCGCGCCTGCCGAGAGCGAGCCGCAAGCAAGAAACGCCGCGCGCGCTTCCATCACGCGGTCGCACCGGCGCATCGGCTTTTTGGGCCACTCGCGCAAGGCCGCATCCAGTGCGATCCGGTATTCGGGAGCGCGAAAGAGTCGCTTTCCGGCCGCCTTTTGTATCGGCGGCGCAGGTTGCTCGCCGTGCACGAGCGAGCGGAACAATCGAGCGATCGCGTTGCGGTGCGTCGCGAACGCCGTACCGCCGCGCTCGCGTCCGTACAACGCGAGTCCGCCGAGAAGTGCGTCGCGACAGTGCGGCGCTTCGGGCATTTCGCGCGCCAGCGCATCCTTCGTATCGGCTGAAAACGAGCTGGCCACCGTTACGTTAAATCCAATCCGAAGGCTCGTCGCGGAGCTGGTTCAGCACTTCATAAAGGTCCGCCGGTTTTACTCCGGGCGTCATGCGCAGCGGAACTTCGAGAACGCGGACGGTCACGTACTTGGTCGCGTAGTGAATTTCCAAAACATCGCCGGACTTTACCTGATAGCCCGGTTTTACCGGCACGCCGTTTTTCACGATGCGCCCGTGCTCTAATGCTTCGTGCGCTTCGGTCCGGCGCTTGCTCAAGCGCGAAATTTTCATGAATTTATCGAGTCGCATTGCCCGTGCCCTTACCTCCCTCGGCTCGCGGGCCCTTGCGAACGCAAAAGAGATTTTCGCTCGGCTTGGAAACCAAGGTGAATGGCGGCAGAAAAGGCGGTACGGCCGGCCCGCGCGGGCCGAACCGGCGTAAACATATTCGACGAAAGCGTGCCGATGTGGCGCCTCTTTCTCGTATTCCTGATTCCGTTGATGCTCAGCAACATTTTGCAATCGGCTTCGCAGACGTTTTCGAGCATATTCTTGGGCCGTATGATCGGCGTACACGCACTTGCCGCGGTTTCGTCGCTCTTCCCCATTCTATTCTTGTTGATCTCGTTCTTGATCGGCCTTTCGAGCGGAAGCACCGTTCTCATCGGCCAGGCGTTCGGCAAGGGCGACATGCACAAAATGAAAGCGGTCGCCGGAACGACCATTTCGGTGAGCGTCATTCTCGGCATAGCCGTCGGCATCATCGGATTGCTTTTTACCTATCCCATGCTGCAGCTGCTCGGCACGCCGCACGACATCATCGACGATGCCGTCATCTACTCCCGCATCGTCTTTGCCTACTTGCCGATTTTCTTTCCCTATCTGGTCTACACGACGTTCATGCGCGGCACGGGCGACTCGCAGACGCCGTTTTACTTTCTTATCATCAGCACGGTGCTCACGATTTTTTTTACCCCCGCCCTGATCCGCGGCTGGATCGGTTTGCCGACGATGGGTATTTCCAGCGCGGCGGTCGCAAACTTCATCGCGAACGCCGTTGCGTTTGCCGGTTTGCTGCTCTACCTGCAGCGCATCAAACATCCGCTGCGTTTCGACCGAGAAATCTTCGCCGACCTCAAAATCGATCCAAAAATCTTCGCAAGCGTCGTGCGAATCGGCGTTCCGACGGGCATCCAGGTGATCATGGTCGCCATCGCTGAAATCGCGGTGCTCTCGTTCGTCAACCGCTTCGGTTCGTCGGCAACCGCCGCATACGGTGCGGTCAACCAAGTAATCGGCTACGTGCAGTTTCCGGCGATCAGCATCGGCATCTCGGCGTCGATCTTCGGCGCGCAATGCATCGGCGCGAAACGCGAAGACAAGCTCGGAAGCGTAATCCATTCGGGCATCACGCTCAACTACATCATCGGCGGAATCATCGTGACGCTATGCTACATCTTTTCATGGTCGATTCTCGGATGGTTTATCACCGATCCGCACACGCTCGGAATCGCTCACGGGCTGCTGATGATCACGCTGTGGAGCTATCTGCTCTTCGGCAACCAGAGCGTGCTGAGCGGCATCATGCGCTCCAGCGGCACGGTACTCTGGCCGACTGCCATCGGCGTGTTCTCGGTCATCGCGATTGAAGTGCCGGCTGCCTACATTCTCATGCAGCGCTACGGTCTCGACGGCGTTTGGATGGGCTACCCCATCGCCTACTGCGTGGCGCTCATCCTTCAATTTACGTACTACAAACTCGTCTGGAAAAAGAAAACGCACGAAGCCTTGGTATGAGCTATTTGCGTTTTTTCGCTTTCGGAGTGACGCACGTTCCCGATGCGCGGCAAACGACGATCGGCGTTTCCAAAACGTCGGCTGCGCTCTCGCCCACGTCGGGGCGGGCTCCGATGACTTTGCGAGCTTCGAAATGCATTTTTCGCGACGTGTTGCCGACCGAATCGATCCAGCCTTGGGCCTCGACGTAATCGCCGGCGTACACCGGCGCTAAAAACTCAACCGAGTCGTACGCCACGAACAGTCCCTCGTCGCCGTCCATCGCAATGAGCAGTTCGGTCGCCACGTCCCCGAAAAGCGCGAGCATGCGCGCGCCGTCGACGAGATTGCCGCCGTAATGGGCATCGTGCGCGCTCATGCGCAGGCGGATCAGGCTGCTTGGGTCTTTGCTAACTGCCACAATTCCTCGAGTTCGCCGATCGACATCTCGGAGAGCGCTTTTCCGCTTTGCGCGGCGCGCTGCTCCATGTAGCCGAAGCGTTTGTAGAACTTGTCGTTCGCTTCGCGCATTGCGGTTTCGGCATCGATGCCGAGGGCGCGCGAAAGATTGACGATCGTGAAGAGCACGTCCCCAAGCTCTTCGCGAATATGCGCGTCGTTCTGTTTTTCTCTGCGCGCGTCGGCCAACTCGCGTAACTCTTCGGCAAGCTTATCTACGACTTGCTGCGCGCCGCTCCAATCGAAGCCGACACGCGAGGCCTTCTCTTGCATGCGCTGGCCACGCTGAAGCGCGCCGAGATGGCGCGGAATGCCTTCGAGCCGGCTCTTGCGTTTGCGGCCGGTCGCCTCTTGGCTTTTGAGCTGCTCCCAATTTTTCCACTGCGCGTCGACGTCTTCGATGACCGCGTCGCCGAAAACGTGCGGGTGGCGGCGAACCATCTTATTCGAGAGCG
>JALYTZ010000068.1 GCA_030854025.1 Vulcanimicrobiota bacterium | reverse complement strand
ATTCGGATTGGAGCCGCCTGCGACGGAACCCTGGCGCAGCACGCGACCCTGCGCATACCCACCGGCGGGTTGCTGCCGGACGGTGCCGATGCCGTCGTGCCAATCGAGGACGTCCGGGTCGACGGCGCGCGCGCGTTCGTCGATCGTGCGGTGCCGGCGGGCGACTGCGTTCACCCGAGGGGAAGCGACATGCGCGCGGGCTCGACGATCGTGGAACCGCACCGGTTTATCGGAGCGCCCGAATTGGGCGTGCTGGCGAGCCTGGGAATCACGGCGGTTCCCGTGTTCCGCCGGCCGCGCTTTGCGGTGATTTCAAGCGGCGATGAACTCGTGGACCCGAGCGCGGCCCCGGCCCTCGGACAGATTCGCGACTCAAACCGCTGGGCGATCGAGGGCGCGCTGCGCGCGTTCGGGGCGGACGTCCTTCACCTTCCGATCGTACCGGACGAGATCGGGGCGGCCGCCGGCACTCTGCGTGAAGCGCTCGCCGTCTGCGACGGCGTCATCCTCACCGGCGGCTCGTCGGTGGGAACGCGCGATCTGACGCCGCAAACGATCGATCGCCTCGGCGGGCCGGGAGTCATCGTGCACGGCCTGCGTGTCAAGCCGGGCAAACCGACCGTATTCGGCGCCGTCGAGGGCAAGCCGATCATCGGCCTGCCGGGCAATCCCGCCTCGGCGCTCATCATTCTCATCGCCGTGGCCGAACCGATTATTGCGGCACTGGTCGGCTCGCGGCGGCCTTCACCCGTTGTTTCCGGAACTCTGGCAAAGCCGTTTGCGAAGCGCGCCGGGTGGACGTGGTTCGTTCCGGTCACGATCGACGAAACGGGAAAAGAGGCGGTTATTCAACCGATGGAGATGCATTCTGGATCGGTAAGTCTGCTCGCTCGCGCCGACGGTTTCACCCGCTTCGACGAAGCGGTGACATCCCTGCCGGCGGGCTCTACCGTACGAGCCGTCCGCTTTTTTCGAGGAGGAATGTGATGTCAGCGGCAACTCGCGCCCTCGCTCTTGTCGCCGCGGTGGTCGCGCTGGGCGCGTGTTCCGCGCGGCAGCAGCAGCAAACCTCGAATCAGGCGAAAGACGGATTAATCGCGGCGGGCGTTTCGGCCAAGCTTTCCGCGATCGACCTGGACGCAGCATCCAACGTGCACGTTGGGGTCACTAATGGCGCCGTTACACTCACCGGCCAGGCGCACTCATCCGCCGAGCGTTCTCAGTACGACGCGGCGGCAAAATCGGTTGACGGCGTGACGACACTCACCGACAAGCTGACCGTCAATCCACTGGTTCGCGGCGCAAAAGAGTCGCTCGACGATGCGGCGCTTGCCGCGAAGGTTGCGGGAACGCTCGGAGCACAGACCGGGGTCAACGCCTTCCACGTCAAACCTACCGTGCGCGGCGGCGTCGTTACTCTCACGGGCACGGTCGGATCCGCGGCGACCAAAACGACGATGATCGAATCGGTGCGCAAACTCGCCGGCGTCAAACGCGTGATCGACAATATCGAGGTCAAATAAAGGCTGTGAACGCATCCATCCGCTTGCACGATTCGGACGAGCAATTTCTCGCGGCACCGCACATCGAGGCGATCCCCTTGACGACGCCGTTCGTCGGGCCCGAGCAGCTCATGCGCGAGAACGGCCATCGTTCGCTGCTGCGTCTGGGCGCGAATGAGAGCGCCTTCGGCCCCCCGCCCTCGGCTGTTACGGCAATGGCCGCGGAACTGCCGCACCTGTCATGGTACGGGGACCCGGAGTCGTACGATTTGCGCGCGGCGCTTGCGGTTAAACACGGGTGCGGCGTCGAGCATATCAGCGTCGGTTCGGGGATCGACGATCTCATGGGATTGGCCGTTCGCGCATTCGTGCAGCCGGGCGCCGTTGCGCTGACGACGCGCGGAACGTACCCGACGTTCAACTATCACGTTATCGGTTTCGGCGGTCGCCTGGATGCGGTCGCCTATCGCGATGATGGTCACGTGGATGTCGACGGACTCATCGCTCGCGCACGAGAAATCAAACCGTCCATCGTCTACGTTGCAAATCCGGATAATCCGAGCGGCACGCTGCTTCACGTTCGCGACATCATGCGGCTTTTCGAGGGCATTCCACCGCAATCGCTGCTGCTGCTGGACGAAGCGTATGCGGATTTCGTCGGCGCGGACGAGGTTCTTCCGACACTGCTGCACGGCCGACTGCTGCGCGTGCGGACGTTTTCAAAAGCTTACGGCATGGCCGGGGCGCGCATCGGCTACGCGATCGGAAGCGAGCGAAACGTGCAGACCTTTCAGAAAATTCGGCTGCACTACGGCGTCAATCGCAACGCGCAAATCGGCGCGCTCGCGTCGCTGCGCGACGAACAGTTTCGCCGGCACGTCGTCGACGAAGTGCGCCGCGGATGCGAGGACTACTACGCGCTCGCGCGTTCGCTCGGCCTGCCGTATTTAGAATCGCATGCGAATTTCGTCTGCATCGATTTTTCGACCAAAGAGCGCGCCGCCCAAGTGATGAACGCGTTGCTGGCAGCCGGCGTGTTCGTGCGCAAACCCGGTGCGGCTCCGTTGGATCGTTTCGTTCGGTTCAGCGTCGGAACGCCCGACGAGCGCCGGGAACTCGGCACCCGCCTGCGCTCGATTCTGGCGGATCGTCAGGCATGAAGTACGCAATCGTTTCCGACATTCACGGGAATCTGGAATCGCTGCAGCACGCATTCGGGTTGATCGATGCCGATGATACCGTGCTCTGCCTGGGCGACATCGTCGGCTACGGCCCCAATCCAAATGAGTGCGTCGGAATGATTCGCGAGCGTGCCGCCGAGACGGTGCTCGGAAATCACGACGTCGCCGCGGTCGATAACTTCGGCGTCGAGTATTTTAACGACGCCGCGCGCGCGGCGATCGAGTGGACGCAGTCGGTGATTGAAAAGGAAAATATCGACTGGCTCAACGGGCTAAGTTATGAGATCCGCCGGCCGCAGTATCTGCTCGTCCACGGCGCGCCCGTCGACTACTTCGAGTATATCCTCGATAAGCGCAAGGCGGCGAAAGCGTTTGCCAATACAACGGCGCCGGTCATCTTCATCGGCCACACGCATATCGCCGAATACTATTGCCTGGAGCCGGACGGCAGCATTTCGCACGCGAACGCGCAGCACGGCGG
>JALYTZ010000131.1 GCA_030854025.1 Vulcanimicrobiota bacterium | reverse complement strand
TCGCAAAGCACCGCGACAATCGCTTCGGCTGCGCGACGCGCTCCCGATAGAGCCAGAAAAACGCCCTGCCCCGTAAACGGATCCACGAACTCGCCTGCGTCGCCTACCAGCAGACGGTGCTTGCCGGTCAAGCGATGCGTACGATGATCGAGCGGGCCGATCGCGACGCGTTTATCAAGCTGCTTCACCCCGGAAAACGTTCGCCGCCCCGCGCTCAGACGCACGGCAGTCTGCCGCAGCCGTTCGTCGATATTGCCGCGCCACCCGAGAAGTTCGTCCGAATGTACGACAACCATAATGTTTGCTTCGCCGCCGCCGAGCGGATTGACGGCAAAGTATGAGTCGCGGTCGACGTACATTTCCACGAATCCGTCGAGCGACGCAAAGCCGCCGAAATGGCCGCCGACGGCGAACCGCGCGCGCCGCTTTTTTGGGGCGGTCATCCCGGTTTTGCGCGCGACCGTCGATTCCATGCCGTCGGCTCCGACCAGCATCCGAGCCCGCACCTCTTCCACAACTCCGGACGCAGCGCGAAAGGTTACGCGCACGCCGTCACCGGCGCAGTCGACGTCTTCGACCCGTCCGTGAACCATCGACGCGCCCGCGTCGATCGCGGTTTGCAGCAGGCGCGCGTCAAGTGATCGTCGTGAAAATCCGCGAGCGCAAACCGTCAACGGAAGTTCGACGGCGAGCCCGAGACCGTAGAGACGAATGCCGTGAATCGGCTCACCCGCGACCGAGACGTCGGCCACTCCTAATGCATCCAACTCGGCGAGCGCGCCGAGGTTCAAGTATTCGCCGCATGCTTTCGTTCGAGGGAAAAGGCTGCGCTCGACGATGACGACGTTTAAACCCGTTCGGGCCAGCCGCAGCGCGCACGCGCTGCCCGCCGGACCCGCACCGACGACGATCGCGTCATACATCGAAAAGCACCATGCGAAAGAACGGCGTGCGGTGTATCGTTGGATTGCGCCATCCCGCGCGCCGAGCCAAAGCAAGCGCTTCCGCGCACGTGTATGCGCGCCGCGCCGAGAGCGGAGCATCGTTGCGCGTCAAGCGATTGCTCGAAACCAAGCGGCTGAACAGCCAAGCGCCGGCGTGCGTTCCCGGCGAGCGGTACAGATCGGTGACCAGCGGCCGGCGTCCCACGCGCGCGAGTTCGGCCAAAAAATCGACGGCAGGCTCCGGATCGATGTGATGCAGCGTGAGGTTGCTCATTGCCACGTCAAACGACGCATCCGCGAACGGCAAAGATACGCCGTCACCAAGTTCGAACGTCAAATCGCGTTCGCCGCCGCTGCGCCCCCGTGCAACCTCGATCATCTGCGGATTGGAATCGACGCAGGTTATGCGCAGTACGCGGTGATCGGCGCGCGCATCGGCGAGCAGTGCACGAGGGATGTCGGCGCTCCCCGTGCCGACGTCAAGAACGCGCTGCGCACGCCATGAACGGATCTTTCGTCGAACGGGCGCCGCGCCGCCGAGCCATCGGTTAGCGGCTTCGATGTCGCGCAGACTGCCTTCGAGTTCGCTGCGCGACTCGACCGGACCGTCGATCAATTCCCGTCCGGTGGCGCGCACGGCTTTCAGGCAGTATTTATTTTTTGAAGTACTCGGCGTTGATTTCCGAAAAATTCGTCCATTTTTCCGGTACGTCCGAATCGGCGAAAATCGCTTCTACCGGGCAAGCCGAGACGCATGCGCCGCAATCGATGCAGACCTCCGGGTCAATGAAGAGCTGCTCATCTTCATCCTTACCGTGGATGCAGTCAACCGGACAAACGTCGACGCACGACTTGTCCTTGGTCCCGATGCACGGTTCGGTGATAACGTATGCCATGGAAAGCGCTCGACCCCTTATGTCTTATGATGAAGCGGTGCCCTTCCGCGGCCGCTCCGCCGCCGCCTGCAGGAGATGGTTTACACCGTCGCGCGACGACCGCTGATCATGCGAACGACGTACAGCAGCACGATTGCGCCGATGACTGCGCACACGACGCTGGGCACATTGAATCCCGTGACTCCGATGTG
>JALYTZ010000025.1 GCA_030854025.1 Vulcanimicrobiota bacterium | reverse complement strand
GAGATCGCCGGCGTGATCGCTCCGTCACCGTACAGCATGCACTCGCCGAGCAGCACCATGAGCGCGAGCCCGGTCAACATCAAAGGCATCGCGGTTTTCTTGCGCGGCGAGAGCAGCGCGAGCAGTGCGATCGTCCCGCCCTGTCCATCGTTATCGGCGCGGAGCATGAAACTGACGTACTTGACGCAGACGACGACTACCAGCGACCACAAGATGAGCGAAAGAATGCCCAGGATGTTCTGGGCGGTGAGCGCTGCCGGAAACTGCCCCGCAAAGCACAGCTTGAACGCATACATCGGGCTCGTGCCGATGTCGCCGAACACGACTCCAATCGCTCCCAGCGCGAGGACCGGAGAGGCGCGCTGCGGCTTATCCAAGGGTATCGTTACCTTCCGGAAGCGGTTGGTTTGCATCGACGATTTCAATCTGCCCGTGCAGCCATGGCATCACGAAATAACGCCAAAGCAGCTTTGCGAGCGCGGCTGCCGGGATGCCTAGAATAAGTCCGGGCAATCCAAAGAGTTCGCCGCCGGCAAAGACGGCAAACATTACCCCGATCGGCGACACGCCAACCGAAGTTCCCATCACTTTTGGGACCAGAATGTTATCCGAAAAGCGCGGGATTACCGTGAGGATGATTTCCACCGAAAGAATCATCCCGAGCCCCTGCGGTGCGGCGATGATCAGCGCGATCACTTGCACCGCGATCATCCCGACGATTGGAATGGCGTACCCGATCGCGCTGATCAACCCGAGGAACAGCGCGAACTTGAATCCGAAAATTGCGGTTAGTCCGGCGATCACGATGCCGGTTATCGCGCTCACCACGACCTGCCCCGCGATGTAGCCGCCGAAAATCTGCACGATCTCGGTGGCCAGCATGCGCGCCGTGTCGTGCTTTCGTGCCGGGAACAGCCCCGCGAACGCTTCGCCGATCTGACGATGATTGAGCAGAAAAAACACTGAGAGAATCAGCGCGGAAACGGTGATGAACGCTCCGGTCGCGACGTTGATCGCCAGCGAGGCCACCGAGGCGAAGCTCGCATTGAATAACGCCGCGACGCGGTCGCTGCCCATTTGGCGCACGTCCAAAAGCTGCGATGGCAGGGTCACGCCCGGAAACCGCTGGGCCACATCCGCCTGCACGTGCAGCAGCCAGACTTGAACGCTCTGCAGATATTGCGGAAGATTCGCGACCAGAATCTGGGTCTGCGCGAAGGTCAGCGGAACGATCAAAAACGCGCACAGCCCGACGACGACCACCAGCAGCAGATAGACGATGGCAATCGCGAGCGGCCGCGCGATGCGGCGGCGCTCCAGGATGCGAACGATCGGATGCGCGGCCGACGCGATAAACCCGCCGATGACGAAGATCGTGATCGTGCGCGGAATGTGTGAGGCTATCCACAGTACAACGATCGCGATCGCGATGATGCCGACTACGGAAAGCGCACGGCGCCAGTTAAAACCGCCTACAGAGGCTTGCACAGCAGACGCCGTTCGGTCAAGAAACCGGCCCGTTCGTAAATCGTCCGGGCCGCGGCATTCTCCTCGGTGACCATCAATCCCATATACGGCAAACCCAGCTTGCGAGCCTCATCTTCCGCGGCCGCAAGCAGCCGCGTTCCGACGCCGCGACCGCCGAAGGCCGGCTCGGCGGCCATGAAGGCGATGAACGCTTGTGGCATCTGCGTGACTTCGTCGGGAAGCTGGTCGAGCATCAGCAGAAATCCCGCCGGAACGGCGTCAGCGGTTGCGATCAATAGTACGTGCGACTGCGCGTATACCACTTCGAGCAGCCGTTCGTAACTAAACTCGAGCATCGGATCGGTGACGAATCGAAACGAAGCCACCGACGAGCGCAGGCGCCGGGCGCCCAGCTCCGCGACAAACGCTCGATCCTCGAATGTTCCGCGGCGAACGTCGATGCCGCTCATTTACGCCGCCGGCGCCTCGCGCGCTTTCCATGCCGGCAGCAGCGATTCGATCGCCTCTACCAGCGCTTCGTTTTCCGCACGCGTGCCGACGGAAATCCGCAGATAGCCGGGCATTGCGAGCGCATCGCCCGAGCGAACGATGATTCCGCGCGCGAGCAGGTCGCCATAGGCCTGCGCTGCACCGCCGGGAACGGCAAGCGCATAAAAATTTGCTTCCGTGGCGAAACGCGCCAAACCCAAACGGTCGAACTCGCGGGAAACGAAAGCCAAACCGTCGGCATTGACGGCGACGCTGCGGGCGACGAACGCGTCATCGTCGAGCGCGGCATGCGCGCCGATGGCTGCAGGGCGCGAGACGTTGAACGGCAGCCGTACGCGATGGACCCACTCCAGTAGTTGCGGATGCCCGAAGCCGTATCCGAAGCGCAGCGAAGCGAGCCCGTAAATTTTCGACATCGTGCGCAATACGATGGTGTTTTCGCGTTCGCGCAAAACGTCGACCGCATCCACGCCGGCCGGCCCCATGTACTCGCGATAGGCCTGATCGACCAGCAGGCTTACGCGCTCGGGAAGTGCCCGCGCGAAGCGCATCCATGCCTCGCGCCCAATCGCCGTCCCGGTCGGGTTATTGGGATCGCAAATGAAAACCAGCTTCGTTCGTTCGGTAACGGCGCCAAGCATCGCATCCAGATCGTGCGTTCCGCTTGCGTCGAGCGGGATCTCGACCGCGCGCGCACCTTGCAGCTGGGTCGCGAGCTTGTACAGCGAAAAGGTCGGCGCGGCCATGACGGTTTCGTCGCCGGGTTCGAGCAGCGTCTGGCAGACGATGCCGATTAATTCGTTGCTGCCGTGGCCGAGTACGACGTTCTCTGCGCGCAATCCGTATGTTGCGGAGATCTTCGAGCGAAGTTCGGGATACGAGTCGTCCAAATAGAGGTTGAGGCCGCCGATCGAACCGAGCGCCTCAAGTGCTTTGGGAGAACTGCCGAGCGGGTTTTCGTTCGAGGCCAATTTAACGATTCGCTCGAGTCCGAGATCGCGCTTGACTTCATCGATCGTCGTTCCGGGTTTATACGGCTCGAGTTTGCGAACCGCGGCTCGGCTGCGTTCGTTCACGCGCGCCGGGAGCCCGGGTCGGTCATCGTTTCGCCGGCGCGGCACTGCGCGCACTGCTCCGGATCGTAGGACACGATCGGCATATCGAGCAGCGCAAACGTGCGAACGCCGAAATCGACCGGCGCGCGCTGCACGATCGCGCCGACTCCGGCGATGCTCGCACCGCGTCGTTTCACGAGGTCGATCACTTCTTTGACCGAGCCGCCGGTCGTCACGACGTCTTCGACCACGAGCGCCCGGTCCGACGAATGAATTTGAAAATTGCGCCGAAGCTCCGGCTCTCCAAGAACTTTTTCGACGAAGATCGCTTTCGTTCCGAGCGCGCGCGCGACTTCGTACCCCAAAATGATTCCGCCCACGGCCGCGCTGACGACCACGGTAGGCTTCGCATCCGCAAACGCGACGGCAATCGCGCGCGCGACCGGCTCGACGATGGCCGGATCTTCTAAAATGCGAAATTTTTGCACGAAGCGGTTGCTGTGGCGGCCCGAGCTGAGTTTGAAATGCCCTTCGAGCAGCGCGCCGCGCCGTTCGAGTTCGGCGGCTAGGTCCTTTGCCGTCATCATGATGTTATGCGTTCGCCGGCAAGCGCATTTGCTCGAGGATCGCACGGGCCGCTTCGAGCGGATCCGCGGCCTCGGTGATCGGTCGACCGACGACCAGATAATCCGAGCCTGCGGCGACGGCCTCTCGCGGCGTCACCACGCGCTTTTGATCGGCGTGCGCCGAGCCGGCGGGACGAATTCCCGGTGTGAGCGTGAGAAATTGCTCGCCGAAGAAGCTCTTGAGTTCGCGCACTTCGAACGCGCTGCAAATCACGCCCGAACAGCCGGCATCGCGCGCCAGCGCCGCCAGCCGCGTCGCGTTCTCGGCGGGACCGCCTTGCAAACCCAGCTCGTTCAAGTCCTCCGCAGCGATGCTCGTCAAAATCGTCACCGCAAAAATATGCGGCACGCCGATGCCCAGTTCGCCGGCGCGCGAATTCGCCGCCTCTACGGCGGCGCGCATCATTTCGTCACCGCCCAACGCATGAACGTCGATGATGTGCGCGCCCGGCCGCACGAGCGCTTTCACGGCCGCACCGACCGTGCGCGGGATGTCGTGGAGCTTCGCATCTACGAAAAAACGAACGTCGCGCGCTTCGAGGTAGGCAAAGATGCGTTCCGGATAGCCGAAGAGCGATTCGAATCCGACTTTGAAAATCACATCCAGTTCATAAAGCCGGTCGATCAGCGATTCGGCGTGTTCGGGACGTTCGACGTCGAGCGCCACCACGAGCTGCGCGGACATTTACCCTTCGTCTCCTTCGTATTGATGGGCGTTCGCAAAGCCCACGTTGGCTTTGCCGACGATCTGCCGAATCGAATGCAAACCGCGCTGTTCCAAATACCGGCGCAAATCGTCGACGATTCGAAGCGGAATGAGCGGGTTGGTGAAGTTTGCCGTTCCGATCGAAATCGCGCTCGCACCGGCCAAGAAAAATTCGAGTGCGTCGGCAACCGATTCGATGCCGCCTTGGCCGACGATCGGAATTGCGACCGCGCGCGCGACTTCGTAGACCGCAAGCACCGCGATCGGGCGAATGGCCGGGCCGGAAAGACCGCCGGTTACATTACCGAGACGCGGCCGCCAGCGGTCAACGTCAATTGCCATGCCGCGCACGGTGTTGATGACCGCCAGTGCATCGGCGCCCGCAGCCTCAACCTCACGCGCAACCGTCGCGATGTCGGTCACGTTCGGCGAGAGTTTCACGATGAGCGTCTTGTCGGTCGTTGCCCGCGCCTTGCGCACGACGCGCGCCGCAAGGTCCGGATCGCACGCGAAGGTTTCGCCTTCGGCGGCAACGTTCGGGCACGAAATGTTTATCTCGACCCCGTGTATTTCGGAGCGCGCCGCGAGCCGCTCGGTGGTGTACGCGTAATCGTCGACGGAAAAACCGGCTACGCTTCCAATGACCGTGCAGGCGCGATCGGCAAATTTCGCAACGTCGTTTTCGAGATACCAATCGATTCCGGGATTCTGCAGACCGATGGCATTGAGCAGCCCGGCCGGCGTGGATACCAGGCGCGGCGTTGGATTTCCAAGTCGCGGGCGGCGCGTAACGCTCTTGAGTACCACCGCACCGATGCGCGCAAGATCGACGAACGGTTCGAACTCTTCGCCCGATCCATAACACCCGCTGCCCATCAACGTCGGATACGGAAGGTCGAGCTTTCCGATCGTAACGGAAAGATCGATCTGCGTTTCCGGCGAGTTCACCACCTCAGCTCGTGCGCCCAAAAAACCGGTCCCTCCTTGCACACGCGCGCGTTGACGACGTCGCTTCCACCGGCCGACGCGCCGGGAAATTTCGGCGCTTGCGCGCTGCCGGCTTCAATCGGAACCACGCAGCCCCAGCATCCGCCGACGCCGCATGCGAACGTTTCCTCCAGCGAAAGTTGAGCGGGAACGCCGAGCTGTGCTGCAACTGCGGCGGTCGCGCGCAGCATCGGCGATGGACCGCAGGCCAGAATGAGATCGGGCCGGGGTTCGGCTTGCTGCAGCAGTTCGGTGACGAAGCCGCGATGTCCGAAACTGCCGTCGTCGGTCGAACAATGCAATTCGCAGCCGCTATCCGCGAATTTGTCCTTGTCGACCAAGAGCTGCGCGGTGCGCGCACCGTAGTACAAACGTACCGCCGCACCCGAGCGCGCCAGCGCTTGCGCGGGAAGCAGCACCGAAGCGATACCGACGCCGCCCGCAACGATCGCAACGTTGCGCGGATTCGCCGATAGGTCGAAGCCGTTGCCAAGCGGTCCAACCACTTCGATCCGATCGCCTGCGCGCAGCATCGCAAGCTCCGCAGTCCGCGAACCGCAAACGAAAAACATCACGCTGGCCCGGTTGCCCTCGGCTTCATACACGCCGAGCGCAGTTGCGGCACGCGCGCCACCCGGTGGAACGACCATTACGAATTGGCCCGGCCGCGTCACGCGCGCGAGATTCGGTGCGTCAAATCCTAGTAGAACGACGGATTGTTCCAAACCCGCGTGAACGGCGGCTGCGAGTTCGGTGCGATCGACCACGACGGCCGAATGCACCGCCGCAGGAGACGCAAGTGTGGGCATGGCGCACCACTTCTAGCAAGGTTTGCGACATACTTCCGATACGCAAAATTTAAGGAATTATGCGAGAAAAGACTGAACTCTCTTGCGACTAAAGCCGTTATAAGGTATAGACAACACAAAGAAAGGAGGGTCCAGGAAAAATGGCAGGTCTCATGGTCTTCAAATCGTTAGCCGACGCGCTCCGAGCGGGCTACCAGGTTTACGACCGCACTTCGGACGGATATCTCGTTCGCACGAGAACTGCGGCAGGTTGGGCAATCGCCCTGGTTTCATGCAAATGACCCTTCGGTATCTGCGATAACGGCGTCGCACCGTAAAGCTGCAGTAATGAAAAAAGACCGCCGGGGCCCGGCGGTCTTTTTTTTTGTAAGTCGCGCTAGTGGCGGACGTCGGGCGGATTTACGGGACGTTCGAGTTCGGTTATCGGTCCCGGACGCCAGCCGTACGGCGAGCCGGTGTCCTGCGGCCGGTTCGGCTGCTGTCCCGGCGGCGGGGGCGATGCTTGCTGCTGCGCCTGCGGCGGAACCGGCGCGGTAAGCGTAAAGCTTCCGAACTGCGCGCCCGCCATCATTGCGATGATGATCTGCGCGATCCCGATGAATAGCGGGATCAAACCGCCGAGCAACTCGGGCCCCGGATGCCCCGGACGAATCAACGAAAGCCCGACCGTGATTGCAAAGCCAACCAGCGTCACGACGATTCCGCCGCGCAACTGGCCGTTCGCCCTGCGCGGGTTATTGTACGGATCGAAGCCCGGCTGCGGCGGCGGAACGCCGTACGGCGGGGCGCCGTACTTGGCCATCCGGCGAAGTAGTCGCGGGTCGGGAGGGGGAGTAATTCCGCGGCGCAGCATTTCAAGGCGTTCTTGATGGGCGAGCACCCGGTTGATAATGGCGTACGCGATCGGCATGCCGAAAATCACGAAAACCACGAGGACCGGAGCGATGCCGTCTGGGCCCATAGTCATCGACCTCCAAAGCGAAGGTGGCAGACATGCCGGGCACGGAGATACGCTCTTCGGGGCATGCCCGACCGGTACAAGGGACCTCGAACGTTCGAAATGATCATAATTGCCTTTTCCGCCTCCGGCGCAGTGCTCTGTTCAACATACGGTACAGAGCGTTTCGTGTTTCAGCCGCCGGCGCGAAACACCGCGAACCGATCCGGCGTAGGTAAAACGTGGCTGCCGCACTTCTGGAGGGGCCGTTCATAGATACGGCGATCCGTGCCAACGACATTGACTTAGTCGGCGCCACGCTGAAAGGCGACACGGAGGCATTCGGCACGCTCGTCGAGCGGTACGACCGTGCGGTCTACCATCTCGCATTCCGCACGCTCCGCGATCCGGAGGAAGCGCGCGATGCGACCCAGGAGGCCTTCTTCAAGGCCTACCGGAGCCTGCGAACGTTCAAGCCGGGCGCGAAATTTTCTACCTGGATCTTTGCAATCGTCTACCATGCGTGCTGCGACCGCCTGGCGCGGCGGAAACGGTATTCTAATGAAGAGCTGCCCGAGCGCGCCGACGGAGCGCCGACGCCCGAGCAAAGCGCCATCGCCGCCGACGAAGCGCGACGCCTGCGAGCGGCGATCGACGCACTTCCCGAGAAGTACCGAACCGTCATAACGCTCTACCATCTGCAAGGCAAGCAGTACGAAGAGATTGCAACGGTATTAGGATTGCCGATAGGAACGGTAAAGACGCATCTGTTCCGGGCAAAGGAGCAGTTGCGGCGTCTCCTCGACGAGAACGCCATTACAGTAACGGAGCAGTGATGCGATATAGCAACGACGACGAGTTAGACCGAGCCCTCTTTGCGATTCCGCTGGAAGAACCGCCCGCAGATCTGCGCGCCTCGATCTTGGCCGCAACGATTTACCGCCCCGCGGTGGTGCCGGCCCCGTTCAAGCTCTGGGAAGCATGGGCGCTGGGCGCCGCGGTGGCCGTCGCGGTTTGGCTCTGCGTGTTGATCGCAAGCGGCGCTGCCGACTTCACGATCGCGTCGATTCAAAACCTGGGTTCGGCCGCGCTGGCCGAGCTGACGCAACCGGTGGTACTGCTGTGGACCGCGATCGGCGGCGCGCTCGCCGCGTGGCTTTCTCAGGCGCCGTTCATCTCGCAGCCTGTACCATACCGCCCTTCCCGCCGATAATTCACGAGGTATGCAAAAGCTCGATCATCCGTTCCGCGTTCTCGTCGTCGAGGACGACGCCGCCATTAGCCGCGTCCTCCAGCTCGAACTCGAGCACGAAGGCTATGCGGTCGAAACGGCACGGGATGGTCTGGCTGGTTTGGAACGCGCGCTCAAGGAACCCGACCTCGTCATTCTCGATCTAATGCTGCCCAAAATGGACGGCATGGAAGTGTGCAAGCGGCTGCGCGCAAAAAGTCGCGTGCCGGTCATCATGCTCACCGCCAAAGATCGCGTTCCCGACCGGGTCGCGGGGCTCGATATCGGCGCCGACGACTATATCACGAAACCGTTTTCAACCGAAGAATTGCTGGCACGCGTTCGCGCCCGGCTGCGCGAGAAATCGCCTGCGAGCAACGTGATCGAATTTCGCGATTTGGTCATGGATCGCGATCGCCACGAAGTCTCACGCGACGGCACCTCGATAAGCCTTACCGCCAAAGAGTATGCGCTTCTCGAGTACCTGCTGCTGCACCGCAACAAAGT
>JALYTZ010000255.1 GCA_030854025.1 Vulcanimicrobiota bacterium | reverse complement strand
GGCTTATGCTGATTTTTCGTCGATTTTTTGGGGTCGCATCGGCGTGCGCCGTCGCATTGGTGTGCGTTGCGTCGAGCACCGCGCTTGCGGCGGGTTTTTCTTCGAATCTGTATGCCGGGATGCACTGGCGGCTGATCGGTCCGTTTCGCGGTGGGCGAACCGTTGCGGTTTCGGGAGTACCGTCGGAGCCGGGCGTTTTTTACATGGCTCCCAACAACGGCGGCGTTTGGAAGTCGATCGACTACGCCCGCACGTGGAATCCGATCTTCGATAGCAACGACACGGGCTCGGTGGGTGCGCTCGCAGTGGCGGCTTCGGATCCGAACGTGATCTACGTCGGCAGCGGCGAAGGTCTGCGCCGGCCCGACCTTTCGACCGGCGACGGAATTTATAAATCGACCGACGCCGGAAAATCGTGGACGCACCTCGGTCTGCGCGATGGTCAGCAGATTCAGGACATCGCCGTCGACCCGCGCGATGCGAACCGTTTGTACGTCGCGGTGGTCGGCCACCCGTTCGGTCCGAACGAGCAGCGCGGCCTGTATCGCTCGACCGATGGCGGTTCCACGTTCACAAAAGTTCTCGGAAAGGGAAGCGACGTTGGTGCGGTGAGCGTGACGCTCGATCCGAAGGCGCCCGACACCGTTTACGCGGCGCTCTGGGCCTCGCGTAACGGCCCGTGGAATCTCACGCAAGTCTACGAACTGCAAAAAGCAGGCGGCCTTTTTAAATCGACCGACGGCGGCACGACGTGGACGAAGCTGAAAAACGGTTTGCCGAATGCCGTCGGCCGCATCGGCATCTCCGTGTCCCCGGCGGACTCCAGCCGAATCTATGCGATCGTTGAAAAAGCCGATGGCTGCGGCGTGTTCCGCTCCGACGACGCCGGCGCATCCTGGAAACAGACGAATACCGAAGAGCGCGTGTGCGGGCGCACCGAAGATTTCGCCGGCATCACCGCCGATCCGAAAAATCGCGATACCGTCTACAGCCCGAATACCACGACGTATCGTTCGACCGACGGGGGCACGACGTGGATCGGCATCAAAGGCGCACCCGGCGGCGACGACTACCACACCGTGTGGATCGATCCGCGCAATCCCGACGTCATTTTGCTCGGCGTCGATCAGGGAGCGACGCTTTCAACCGATAACGGGAAGACGTGGAGTTCGTGGTACAACCAGCCAACCGCGCAATTCTATCACGTGATCGCCGACGATCGCTTTCCATATCGCGTTTTCGGCGGACAGCAGGAGAGCGGAAGCGCCGAAGTTTGGAGCCGCGGCAATGACGGCGCCATCACGTTTCGCGAATTCCATCCCGTCGGCACCGAAGAGTACGGTTATGTCGCGCCGGACCCATTGCACCCGTGGCTTATTTACGGCGGCAAAACAACGGTCTACAACGAGCGCACGGGACAGACGCAGGATATTTCACCCACGTACGACCGCAAGAAATACCGCTTCGACCGCACCAATCCGCTCATTTGGAACCGCGTCGACAAGCACGTGCTCTATCTCGGGCTCAACGTCGTGTTCGCAACGCGCAACGGCGGTCACAGTTGGAAGGTCATAAGCCCCGACCTCACGCGCATGCATCCCGGCGAGCCGGCAAGTCTCGGCAATCTGGCCGCCGATGATCCGCAGAACGGCAAGCACCGCGGCGTCATCTACAGTATTTCACCGTCGTATCTGAGCAAGAACATCATTTGGGCCGGAACCGACGATGGTCTGGTGTGGATCACGCGCGACGGAGGAGCGAACTGGCGCAACGTTACGCCCAAAGCTCTGACCGCCTGGAGCCGCGTCACCCAGATCGACAGCTCGCACTTCGATCCGAATACCGCGTACATCTCGGTAAGTCGTCAGCGGTTGGACGATCTTCGCCCGTACGTCTACCGCACGCACGACGGCGGCGCCAGCTGGCAGCGCGCCGACTCCGGAATCGCGCCGAACGAACCGGTCAACACCGTGCGCGAAGACCCTAAACGCCGTGGACTGTTGTTCGCGGGAACCGAAAGAACGGTCTACGCATCGTTCGACGACGGTAGGCAGTGGCAGTCGATCCAAAATAATCTACCGTCCACGTCGATTCGCGACCTCGTCGTGCACGGCGACGATCTCATCGTCGGCACGCACGGGCGCTCGTTCTGGATTCTCGACGACATCACGCCGCTGCGTCAACTCACCACGCGCGTCGCAGCCGCTTCCGCACACCTGTTTGCACCGCAATTGACCTACCGCGTTCGCCGCGACACCTATACCGACACGCCGCTGCCGCCCGAAGAACCGGTCGGTGAAAACCCGCCCGACGGCGCCGTCATCGACTACACGCTTGCAGCCGGCACTAGCGGTCCGGTCGCGATCGCAATATACGATTCGAACGGAAAACTCGTACGCCGGTACGCCAGCACCGACAAACCCGAACCGATCGACCCCGAAATCACCGTGCCGACCTACTGGGTTCGTCCGACGGCAATTCCGGCAACCGGAGTGGGCATGCACCGCTTTGTCTGGGACCTGCACTATCCGCATCCCAATGCCTTTACCTACGGCTATCCGATTTCAGCGATCGTGCACGACACGCCGCGCATTCCGCAAGGCGTTCTGGCGATGCCGGGCCGGTACACCGTTCGTCTCACCGCCGGCGGCCGCACGTATTCGCAGCCGCTGACCATCGTCATGGATCCGCGCGTTACGCTCGCTCGCGCCGCGTTCGAAGAACAATTCACGCTCGGTTCGCGCATCGTTGCCGCGATGAATCGCTCGTTCACGCTGGCGAATCGAGCAAAAACGCAGCACCATGCAGCGGCGCAAAAACGTTATGAAGGGCTCAACGACGCGCTCTCGCAGCTTCTCGGTGTCGTTGAAGACGCCGACGCCGCTCCGACCGAACAGGCGCGAGCTACCGTGTCGGCACTCTTGCACGGTGTCGGACCGTAATGGAAAAGCACGAACGCGTCTCGCGTTTCGGCGAACCCCTCGAAGCCGAGCTTCCCGACGATATCCGCGCAATTTACGATAAGAATCGCGAAAAGATCGGCTTCGTGCCAAACGTGTTCCGCGCGTACG
>JALYTZ010000249.1 GCA_030854025.1 Vulcanimicrobiota bacterium | reverse complement strand
GGACAGGGCGTATCTCGGTCACAACGTTACGATCCGCGACGACTGGCAGCATCCGCTCTCGCCGTCCATGCCGTTCGATTACGAAGCAGCGCCGACGCAACGGCTGGCGCTGGTGGAAAACGGCGTCGCCCGCGCGATCGTTACCGACAGCTACTGGGCCGGAAAACTGCACCGCGCCAATACCGGCCACGCACTTCCCGCTCCGAACGCTTCCGGCCCGCAAGCCCGCAATCTCGTGGTAGAACCGGGAACCAAGACGGTCGAACAGCTTATCGCCGAAACCAAACGCGGCTTGCTGATCAGCCGATTCTGGTATATTCGCACCGTCGACCAGCGACAGGCAATCGTCACCGGCATGACGCGCGACGGCACGTTCTTGATCCAAAACGGCAAGATCGCGGGCGGCGTGCGAAACATGCGTTTCAATCAGAGCATCATCGAATCGCTGCGCCGCTGCGAGTTTTCGAACGAGCTGCGCCGTACCGGTGGTTTCGACTACTCGCTGATCGTGCCGTCGGCCAAGATCGAGGGCTTCAGCTTTTCAAGCGGGACGGACTTTTAGCCGCTAGGCTCACGACCCCGGCAAGCGCCGCAAGCAGACCGGCGATAAGGATCGGCAGGTTCGGCGCGGAGGCGACAACGAGCGCTGGATACGTTCCGGTCGCGGCGCGCAGCCGCAATCCGGCTAGCGTGCGAACGGCGCCATTGCGTACGATGCCGATGCCGCCCGGAAGTATGCGGTCGTTTTGATCCGACACCGCAAACAGAACCGCAGCTGAGCCGGTAATGGCGGGCGTCGAGTGCAGTTGCGCCGCCTGTTGCGGCGAAAAGAGCACCGCCTTGACGACCCGGCGCACTGCCGGAACGGAAAACGTGTCAACGGGGACCTGCATGCCGGTAATTGACGTCGTCTGCTCCATGAGCAGCACCGGCGAAAGAAACGTCGCGTTCGTCGGCTGCGTGATCGTGAGATGGCCGCCGTGCGTGTCGAAGGCTTCGACGTAGACGACTGTTCGCGGCGTCTGCCAAAATACGAATCCTCCGGAGTAACGACGGCCGCTCGGGCCGACAGCCAGCGTTGACCGGCCGCGATGCAATACAACGGACGAGCCATTTTGCGCGAGCGGAAAGTCGAACGAGCCGTTGACGTCGCCGTTGCGAATGCTCGCTCCCGGTGATCCGATAACCGTCTGCGTATCGGGGCCGAGCAAACCGTTTGCAACCCCGGTAAACGCGACGATCGCGCCGCCGGCACACAACAGCGCGAGCGCCGCCGCACCCGGAACCGCGCGCCGCGCACGGCGAAATCGCGCCAACGCATACACAATCAGCGCCGCGATCAGCACGTTGTACCAGCCGGCGTGATAGACGGGACGGCCGGGCGCGACGTCTTGCGCGAGAACCGCCAGTATTGCGGCGGCGATCGCAACCAGGATATCGTTCACGCGTCTATTTTGGCGCCAGCAGCGGCTTGACCGCTGCAACCATCTGCTCGTACGTAAGCGGCCCATCGAACCCGCGAACGACCGTGCCGCTCGAATCGATCACGATTGTCGTCGGCATGCCGAGCGCCGCGTAGACGCGGCCGTACTGCTGCTGCGGGTCGAGCAGAATCGGGAAATGCAAATCGAGCGATGCGGCGAAGGCACGCGCCCGCGCAAGCGATTCGCCTTGATTCACGCCCAAAACGACGACGTTTCGAGATTCGTACGCTGCGTAGAAACGCTGCAGTTCGGGCATTTCCGCGCGGCACGGCGGACACCAGGAAGCCCACAGGTTCATCACCACGATATGGCCGTGAAAACGCGCTAAACCGTCGGCTTTGCCGGCGAGATCGGTGGCCGGAAAGCTCGGGGCCGTTTCGCCGACCAGCGCGGCCGGGCCGCTGCGCGCGGCCGTGCCGTTTTGAAAATACGCACCGAGCACGACGATGACGATCGCGCCGCCCGCAAGCCAGTACAACCACTTGGGAAGCGCCCCCACTACCAGTCTCCCATTCGATCTTCTTCGACTTCGCCTTCGAATGCGATCGTACCGGCGGGCAGAACGGCAGCGGCGAGCGGAACGCCTTCGTGCACCACGGTGCAGCGATGCGCGTCATCGGCCGAACGTTCGTAGAGAACGCAGTAGCGCTCCAGCACGTCCGGACTGCACAGCGCGCGCAGCGGCCGCACGTGGTACAGCTGTTGAAAGCCCAGAAACGCGCGTTCGAATTCGGACGGCGAAAACTGCCGCCCGAGACGAGCTTCGCGACGCACGCGTTCCAGGGGTGCTCCTTCCAGCGCTCGAATGCGCGTTGCCGTGCCGGCTCAAATTCTCGACGGCCGCGCCGTCGCCGCAGAGTTAACTGCGGAGCTTACCACACGTAGTAATGCGCTGCGCGAATCGGGTATTCATCCCAAACTCGCCGTAACGCTCGTCGGTAAAGATGAATCGAGCGTCGCCTACGTTCGCAATCTCGTTCGTACCGGCGAGCGCGTCGGCATTATCGTGGAGGTTGTCGAGCTGCCGGAAAATTCGAGCGCCGAACGCGTCCGCGAGCGTTTGCACGAACTGGGAAGCGATGCCGCCGTACACGGCGTCATGCTCCAGCAGCCGCTGCCGCCGCATCTTTCCATTCGAACGATCGCCGACGCAATTCCGGTTCACAAAGACGTCGACGGAACGCATCCGACAAACCAGGGGAACCTCGCGTTCGGAAGCGGCACCGAGTTCGTGCCGGCAACTCCCGCGGCGGTAATGATTCTGCTCGAACGCAGCCCGCATTGGCCGCTTGCCGGCCGGCGCGCGGTAATGATCGGCCGCTCCGTCGTGGTCGGCGCTCCGGTTGCAATGCTGATGCTCGCAAACGATGCGACCGTCACGATGCTGCACAAAGAATCGGCGAGCCTGCAGCCCTTCCTGGCAATGGCCGACGTAGTCGTCGTGGCAACCGGCGTCCCCGGATTGATCGGCGGAGCCGATATCGCTCCAGGCGCGACCGTAATCGACGTCGGCACGACGATTGTCGACGGAATTCTCAGAGGCGATGTCGATTTCGATTCGGCCGTCGCGGTGGCCGGCGCCATTACGCCGGTGCCCGGAGGCGTCGGCCCGGTCACGAATGTCGCACTTTTGCGCAACGTCGTCAAAGCCGCGCTCAATTCGCGCTAAAATACTTACCGAAGAATTTTTCGTGTTCGGCTCGGACGCCGTCATCTTCGAGCGGCCGTGCTTCGAGTTCGGCATTACGACGCTCGAGCAGCTTGTGCAGCTGTGGAAGGAGCCGGCGCAGAAAACTCAACTCCACGGTCAGGCGCTGCACGGTGCTGTCCAGCTCGAGCAGCCGCTGTTTCATCGAATCGGCTACCTGCAGCGCATCGCCGACCACGTACGACATGCGTTGAGGATCGCCGGGCAGGTCGAGAGCGGATTCCTGGCCGCTGAACTGCACCACGACATCCAGGTATTCCAAGAACGCCGCGCGTACGTCGCCGGCTAGCGATTCGACGTCGCCGTCTTCGGCGCGATCCTCACCGATGAGTTCCACCTCGACGGTGAGATACGGCTCGCGACTGATTATTTCGCTGATGCGAAAGCGATCGCGTCCCATGGTCGAAATGTAAAAGCGTCCGAAAGGAAGGCGCGTAACTTCGACGATTTCCGCGATCGAACCGACATCGTGCGGCTGGACGCTGGGGTCGCCCGCTTCTTGGCCATCGCGAATCAATACGACGCCGAACGCTTCACCTGCGTCGATACATTCGCCGATCAACTGTTTATAGCGCGGCTCGAAGACGTGAAGATTCAGCGGCGTTCCGGGGAAGAGCACCGCGTTGAGCGGGAAAAGACGCAGCCGTTTCGGCATGTTGGGAAACGGGGTTCGCCCTCGCGGGGAAGTTCCGCCTGCCGGGTGCTCACTTGCATCAAGGAATCGCAGGCTTGCAACCCCAAGGGAAATAGAGTGCTGCACGAAGACATTTTCTCGTATCTCGAAACGACTCACGACGAGCTCGATCCGCTGCTGCTCGAACTCGAACAGCACGGACGCAAGGAAGAAGTCCCGGCGGTATCGCGTTCGCTCGGGCGTTTGCTTTCGGTGCTCGTCCACGCAATGCAGGCGAATAGGGTACTCGAAATCGGCACGGCGTACGGATATGCGACTCTCTGGATGGCGCTTTCGCTGCCACCGGCCGGAAAAATTTGGACGTTCGATCCAAACATCGAACGCACCGACGTCGCGCGAAGCTACTTCGAACGCGCCGGCGTTGCGGATCGCATCGAACTGATCAACCAGCCGGCCCAAGAAATTCTGCCGATCTTTCCGCAGCGCAACTTGGACATCGTCTTCATCGACGCGCAAAAGACCGAGTACGACGACTATCTGGAACGCGTCGTGCCGATGCTCAAGCTCTCCGGGCTGGTAATCGTGCACAATCTACTGTTGAGCGGGCGCGTTCTTGCAAAACCCTCGCGTGACGACGACGAAGAACTTACGGCGATCCGCCACTTCAACCGGAGATTTCTAAATCATCCCGATCTCGACGCAACGATCATTCCGATTGCGGACGGAACCGGCATCGGCTCGCGCACGCAGTGACCGCGTTCCGTCAGGTGATGCGCCACTATCCGACGGGCGTCTGCGTGGTTACGAGCCTGCGCAACGGCGAACCGCGCGGCGTTACCGTCAACGCGTTTGCCAGCGTGTCGGCCGAACCGCCGATGGTGCTTATCTGCATCAATCGGGAAGCGCGCAGTTACCTGTACATTTCGAGCTCGAAGATCTTCTGCGTCAATATTTTGAGCGGCAGCCAGCGCGATCTCGCCGAGCGCTTCTCCGGCAGATTGCCCGACGGACAGTTCGACGGCGTAGATTACGGCGTGGATGCAACCGGGGCTGCGGTACTCGGGGGAACCGTCGCGCACCTCGACTGCGAAGTTTCCGAAGAACACCACGCCGGTTCGCACAGCATCTTCATCGGCCGAGTGCTTTCGTGCGACTCGCGCGCCGGTTCGCCGCTCGGCTATTACAACGGCGACTTCCACGATTTTCATTTGCGGATCGACTAGGAGTTTGTCGGACTTGAGCGGCGCGAAGCCGGAAATGCGCCTAAGCCCGACAAACTCCTAGCGCATGCATATCGAAACGTTTGCGGTTGGACCGCTTGGATGCAACTGCACGATTCTCGCCGACGAAACGTCCGGCGAGGCGATCGTCATCGACGGCGGTGACGGCGTCGACGAAGTTGCCCGGCGGCTCGCTTCGGGCCGATTGCACGCGCGATATTTGGTTCACACGCATGCGCACATCGACCACATCGGGGACATTGGGCGCTTACGCAGTATCGCCGGCGGCCGGGCGCTGCTGCATCCCGCGGACCTTCCGCTCTACAAAACGCTCGATCTGCAGGCGAAGCTGCTCGGATTAGTGCGTGCGCCCGACGTGGTCGAACTCGACGCTGACTTGCACGACGGCGACCTGCTTCAAGCGGGTTCGGTTGGCATCGAAGTGCTGCATACGCCCGGTCACACGCCCGGCAGCGTCTGCTTTGCGCTCGCCGCTGGCGAGCAGCGCACGATCTTCTCGGGCGACACGCTCTTTGCCGGATCGATCGGGCGCTGGGACATCGGCGGAACGTCGATGGAAGACATCGTCACATCGATCCATCGCAAACTCATGCCCTACGATAACGGGACGGCGGTCGTTCCCGGACACGGCCCATCGACGACAATCGGGATCGAACGCAGTACGAACCCGTACCTGCAATGACGATCGCGGGTTCGCCTTCGACTTAATGCAGCTTGATCAGCAACTTTCCGTCGTCTTCGGCGACGGGTGATGCGGTTGCCGGCGCGGCAACCGGCGCCGTTTGGCGCTCTGGAGCAGGCATCGCAGCGTAATCGGGGACGGCACCAGCGGCAACTTTGCTCTTGTAATCGTCGATCGCCACTTTGAGCGCTTCGAGCGCGCGCTGCGGGTAATCTTTCTTTTTTTCCGGATAGCCTTCGAGCGCAGCGTCGATGTCGGCTTCAGAAATAGCCAAAGCTTCGTCGATCGTTTTGCCCTTCGCCAGATCCACCACTAAGCTGCACGTCGCGGTACCAAAGCCGCAGCCGGTCGTGAAGTACGAAATGTCCTCGATCACCGCGCCGGGACCGACCTTGAGGAAAAAGTTATACATGTCCCCGCACGAGTCGCTGAAGTATTCGCCGCTCGCCGTCGCGCCTTCCATCGTGCGAAACCCGCCCCGCTCCTCGACTAACCTCTGAAACTTCTGAAAATTCATACCTTAAACGACTCCAATTCATCTATCAACAGTTTCGAACCGATCTGAACAATAGCAATTTATCAAAGAATTACGGGACCTTAAGCTCGAAGCGGCATTGGGACCCGCCGTTTGCGAGGGATTCGGTTTGTACGTGCGGGCCTTCGAACGTTTCGTCAAGCACGTGATGAATGACGGAACACACTTCGGGGTGTTCTTTCACGACTTCCGCGTACGGGCACGTGTGTTCGTGCAAGGCAAAGCCGCCGTCGATCAAACTGTAGTCGGCGACCACGCCTTGATCGCGCAGCATGACTGTGAGCTGCGCCACTTTTTCCTCGGGATCGTGCGCGACCACGCGTTCCTTGGCGCGAACCACGGCGCGCTTCGTGATGCCGTCGAACACCGCGGCAACGGCCGTGCTGCCGAATTGCTCTTTCACCTCCCGAAGCACCGCTCCGAGCATTTTGTCGTACTGTTGCGGGAAGAGCTTGGCGGCTTCGGGCGTGAGCGAAAATTCGTACGTCGGTTTGGTCGGTCCGCGGCGTACCGAGCGTTCGAGCACGAGTCCATCTCGCTCGAGCACGACCAACTGCTGCCGGATCGCATTCGGCGACAACCCGAAAAGCGCCGCAAGCTCAACCGCGGAAGCGGAGTGGCGGGCGCGCAGCTCGGCGACAATTTTGCCGCGGGTCGTTTGGAAGAAACGATCGGCTTGCATACCAGCTTCGATGCTAACATACTGGTCCGAGATAGTCCAGATTTTCCTTGACTTTCTACCGCTCCGCCCGTACGATAGCAGATGGGTTACCCCCAATTCCAATGCGTCTAAGGAGCAACACAGCGTGTCCAATCTCGGACTCAGCATTCACGGTTTGCGCGCCGCCGTCGCCGGAACGCAAATTCTCAAGGGTATCGATCTCGACATCGAGCCCGGCAAGGTCCACGCGCTGATGGGCCCTAACGGCTCGGGCAAGTCCACGCTCGCTTTTTCGCTGACCGGCCATCCCAACTATACCGTCGAGGCCGGAACCGTCACGATCGACGGTCAGAATCTTTTGGAAATGGGAGCCGAGAAACGCGCTAAAGCCGGGCTGTTTCTCTCGTTCCAATATCCCGCGGCCATTCCGGGCGTCAAGGTTGCGAACTTCCTGTACGCGGCACGCCAAGCGGTCAAACCCGGCGATCTCACGCCCGCGAAATTTCGCGCGATGCTGATGGAGCAGCTTGAGATCCTCGACATGGATCCCGCATTCTTAGGCCGCTACCTCAATGACGGCTTTTCGGGCGGTGAAAAAAAGCGGCTCGAGATGCTGCAGATGGCCATGCTCGGGCCGAAGTACGCCGTGCTCGACGAAACCGATTCGGGACTCGACGTCGACGCGTTGCGTGCGGTCGGTAAATCGGTCAATGCAATGCGGGCGAGCGAGGCCGGCAAAGATACCGGTTTTCTCATCATCACGCACTATCCGCGCATCCTCCAGTACATCGAAGCCGACGTCGTCCACATCATGATGGACGGCCGCATCGTCAAAGAAGGCGGCCCCGACTTGGCCAATCGCATCGAGCGCGAAGGGTACGATACGATTCGCGAAGAGACCGAAGCGATTGCTTAACACGGTTTTTGCTCCGGCCGGCGACACCGTCGTTTCGGGGCAGCGACGCATCGAGGCGCTGGAACGATA
>JALYTZ010000232.1 GCA_030854025.1 Vulcanimicrobiota bacterium | reverse complement strand
ATCGACGCCCTCGTAGAGCCATCCGATCGCCGGACCCAGTGCGATGCCATACGCGCGGATCTTGCCTTCCTTTTTAAAGGACTCCAAAAGATCGAACAGCTCGCCGTTTTCTATGTGTTCCATGCGCGCGTTATGAAACTGGTAGATGTCGATGCAGTCCGTCTGCAGCCGCCGCAGCGACTCTTCCAGAGCGAACCGCAGAAACGCGGGATCGAGATTGTGCGGCAATTCGCGCTCGCCGCGCTTGGCGCTCGGATTGTTATAAAAATCGTAGCCGAATTTGGTCGCGTACACGACCTCGCTGCGCCGGTCCTTAAATGCGGCGGCGAGCTGCTCTTCGCTGCGTCCGTTCGCGTAGACATCGGCCGCGTCGAAGAGCGTGACACCCAAGCCGTGGGCGGCTTGCAGCATGGCGACCGCTTCGGCGTCGGTCATTTTCCCCCACCAGTCCGTGGCGGTCGTCCACAAGCCGAATCCGACTTCGCTGACTGAAATGGTGCTGTTGGGATAGGTCCGGTAGCGCATCGGCACTTCTTTCGGCGCGGGGCCGCGTCTGCCCCATGCAGTATTACACGCGTTGGTGGACACGTTCGCTTCCGAGTTTACTACTGCGGCCGCGTGGATCGATCGATATTTGTCGAACGCGCGCGACTACCCGGTGCTCTCCGGCGTGCGCCCCGGGGAGGTGGCCGGTCGGTTGCCCGACCGTGCACCGGAGGGTCCCGAAAGCTTCGATGCGATCATGGCGGACTTTCAAGGCATCGTTCTGCCCGGCATCACGCATTGGAATCATCCGAGGTTTTTCGCCTACTTCGCGACCAGTGCCGCGCCGGTCGCCGTCGCGGCCGAAGCGCTCGCCGCGGCGCTCGACGTGAAAGCAATGCTTTGGCGGACGTCGCCGGCCGCGACCGAGTTGGAAGAAGTGGTCATGCGTTGGCTCGCACGGCTGCTCGGCCTTTCCGATGCGTTTACCGGAATTATCTACGACACCGCGTCGATCGCGGGCTTCACGGCGCTCGCGGCAGCGCGCGAGTCGCTCGATTTGGGGATTCGCGAGCACGGCATGACGGGGCGCAATCTGCCGGCACTTCGCGCGTACATCACTGAGCACACGCACTCGCATATCGAAAAAGGCGCGATCGCTTTGGGCATCGGACGCGAGAACGTCGTGCGCATTCCGTGCGATTCGGCCTTTCGCATGGTTCCGGACGCGCTCGAAGCCCAAATGGCGGCCGATTGCGCGGCGGGTTATCGGCCGATGTGCGTGGTTGCAACCGTAGGAACGACTTCGACGACCTCGCGCGATCCCGTCGAAACGATCGCGCCGATCGTGCGCAGGTACGGCGCATGGCTGCACGTGGACGCGGCGTACGCCGGGGTCGCCGCGATGCTTCCCGAATTCCGCTCGATTTTGGACGGCGTGGAAGCGGCGGATTCCGTGGTGTTCAATCCGCACAAATGGCTGTTCGTGCCGATGGACCTTTCAACGCTGTACGTGCGCGACATGGGTTTGCTGAGCCGCGCGTTCAGCCTGGTTCCCGAATACTTGCGCACCTCCGACGCCGGCGTGCGAAACTACATGGACTATGGACTACAGCTCGGCCGCCGTTTCAGAGCATTGAAATTGTGGTTCGTCCTTCGCTACTACGGCGCGCAGGGGATTCGCGGGTATCTGCGCGGGCACATCGGCTTGGCGCAAGAACTCGCCCGCTGGATCTCGGCCGAAGCCGATTGGGAAATCCTGGCGCCCCATCCGTTTTCGGTCGTGTGCTTTCGGTATCAACCGGAACGCGCGCGAAGCGAGCGCGAGCTGGAGCAGATCAACAGCGAGCTGATGGACGCCGTTAACGCGACGGGCGAGATGTTTATCTCCCATACGAAAATCGACGGCCGGTTCGCGCTGCGCATGGCGATTGGAAACATCCGAACGACCCGGCAGGACGTTGAGGCTTCGTGGCGTCTTCTTCGGCTCATGGCGCGTTCGAAGGAACCGGGGTCTTCGGACGCCCGGAAGAGGGGGCTATGATCGAGGATGCCGGCGCGAAGGTGAGTCGCCGCCGGTCTGCGGGCGACCGGTCGATGCACGTACTGCTCGTC
>JALYTZ010000215.1 GCA_030854025.1 Vulcanimicrobiota bacterium | reverse complement strand
ATGCAGCGAGAACAGGACCATCCCCGCAACTCGACCTACACCGAAAAAGAGCTCGCGAACGGGGGCAGGGGAAAGCCCGTCGGCTACACGGGAATGATCTGGACCGGGTTCCGGCCGTCGGACGATGCGTGCATTTACAATTACCTGATTCCTTCCGAGATGTTCGCGGTCGTCGCGTTGGGCGACATGGCCGAGATCGAACGCGACGTCTACCATAACGTGATTAAAGCGCAGCAGGCGAAGTCACTGCGCGACGAAGTGCAGAAGGGGATTCAAACGTTCGGCCTCGTGCTGGTCCCCAAATACGGCTACGTCCACGCCTATGAAGTCGACGGGCTCGGACACGCAATCCTTACCGATGACGCGAACATTCCAAGCTTGCTCTCGGCGCCGTACATGGGCTACACGAGCGCAAACGACCGGTACTATCTCAACACGCGTTCGTACTTGTTATCCGAAGACGACCCGGTGTACTACTCCGGCGGCGTCGCGCGGGGAATCGGCAGCTATCACACGCCCGATCACTGGATTTGGCCGCTCGCCCTGGTAATGGAAGGCTTGACCGCCACGACCCGCGGCGAAAAGCAGGACGTCTTGACGGAAGTGCTTGGAAGCGACCCCGGAGATCATCTTCTGCACGAGTCCTTCGATCCGAACGATCCGAAACGGTTCACGCGCGCTGACTTCGGGTGGCCGAACTCGCTCTTCTCCGAATTCGTGCTCACCGCATTTGGGGGCGTCGGCGAAATTCCGATGGGCGACGCTTCCGGGCTCGAGTTTCGGAACGAGTAGCTATGGAAGAATGCCGTCCGACGTCCAACAAGGCCGACATCATCGTCGGCATTCAGTGGGGTGATGAGGGCAAGGGCCGCATCGTCGACTACTATGCGCAAGACTTCGATATCGTCGCGCGATTTGCCGGCGGGGACAACGCGGGACATTCCATTCAGGTTGGCGATCGGAAACTGGCGCTGCGCATCGTGCCGTCCGGCGTGCTCCAGCCGAACTGCGATCTGTTCATCGGCGGCGGCACGGTAATCGGCCTCGCGGGACTGGCGGCAGAATTAGGCACGCTTGCAAAGGTCGGTGTCGACGTCCGGCGCGTTAAGATTTCGGATCGCGCTCAAGTGGTGTTTCCCTATCATGCGGCCCAGGATCGAGCGGGTGAGGCCGCGCGCGGTTCGGCCGCCATTGGAACGACGGGTCGCGGCATCGGGCCGGCCTACGTCGACAAAGTAGCGCGAAACGGAATAACGTTCGGAGACCTTTCGCGCCGCGAAGTCCTGGCAGACAAGATCCGTCTCAACTTGGCTAGCCGAGCATCGTTGTTTGGGAATACGAGCGAGCTGCCGTCGGAAGAAGAGCTCGTCGCGCGGACGCTCGATGCGGCGCAGGGCATTCTTCCCCACATCGTCGACGGGGTCGACTACATTCACGGTGCGCTCGAGGGCGGGCGGAAAATTCTCATCGAAGGTGCGCAAGGCACGCTGCTCGACGTCGGATATGGCACCTATCCATTCGTAACCAGTTCGCACACCATCGCAGGCGGCGCATGCGTGGGGCTTGGAATCGGGCCGACGACGATCGGTCGCGTCATCGGCGTCGTCAAAGCGTACTGCACTCGCGTGGGCGCCGGTCCGTTTCCCTCCGAACTGCACGACGAGACCGGCCAGCGGCTGCGTCGCAACGGCGGCGAGTTCGGTACGGTGACCGGCCGCCCGCGACGGTGCGGCTGGTTTGACGCCGTCGCCGCTAAGTACGCCGTGCGGCTGAACGGGCTGACTGCGGCCGCAATTACAAAACTCGACGTGCTGAGCGGTTTCGATCGCATCGGAATCGTCACGGGGTATCGTCTCGCCGGGAAACCGGTCGGCTTCGAGGCGGCAGGCTCACCGAACCTGGAGGTCGAGGTCGAATATCTTGCGGGCTGGCCGGATGATATCGGTTCGGTCAAACAACTAACGGAGCTGCCGCCGGCTGCGCGCACGTACGTGAACCGCCTTGCCGCGCTGCTCGGCCTGCCGATCGATCTGGTTTCCGTCGGCCCCGAACGCTCCGCGCTTGCTCGCTAAAGCGGAAAATTTTTTAAGTCCGCCCGCTTTGCTGTAAAGCAGCAAAGAATTCGTCCGATACTAGAAATCAGTAGTCCGTACGATTCATACGAATCGGAATGGAACTTTGTCGTCGAGCAAGGATGCTCGGCGGGAACGGGCCAAGGCCGGCCAGCCACTCAATAGGTACGTTTGTGGATCGCATCTCGGCTGCGTGGAACGATCTGGCCGGCCGTTTTCAGACCATGTGGGCGACGCAGAGTCGGCAGTCCCGCATGTTGGCCGTCGTTGCCATTGCCGCGTTCGTGCTTGTCTTCGGCGGCCTCGGAGCGCTGTATTTCGGTCATCAGCAGCCATACGAGGTGCTCTTTTCAAACTTAGCGGCTTCCGATGCGAGCGCCGTGACCCAGCACCTAAAGGACGACAAGGTTCCGTACACGCTCTCTTCCGACGGCAAGACCGTCTACGTGCCGGCCGCCGATCTGTCCAACGAGCGTGTGGCGATTGCCGGTGCAAACGTTATCAAAAACGGCAGCACGGGCTACGAACTGTTCGACAAGACGAATTTCGGCATGACCGAGTTCGAACAGAACCTCGATAAAACGCGCGCGACCGAAGGCGAATTGGAACGTACCATCGCCGGTCTCGAGCCGGTGCAGGCGGTCCGCGTGCACATCGCGCAGCCGGCGCAGACGTTGTATTCGAGCACGGCGGATCCCACCACGGCTTCGATCGCATTGACCACGAAAGACGGCGAAACGCTCAGCCCGCAGCAAGTCGAAGGCATCACCATGCTCGTCGCGCGCGCGGTCGAGGGACTCAAGCCTGAAAACGTGACGCTCATCGATCAAAATGGTCAGGTGCTGGTTCCTTCATCGAACGCCGCGCAGGACGGCAGTTCGCCCGACGCGCTCAGCCTCACGCAATCGCAGCTGGCAGCGAAGCAGCGGTACGAAACGGATGTCCAGCAGAGCATTCAGTCGATGCTCGATCAGACGCTCGGCCCGCGCCATGCCGTGGCTCGCGTATCGACCAAGATGGATTTCGACGCCACCTCCACCGAGGCCAAGACGTACGCTCCCGCAGGGACCGTTCTCTCGTCGCAGACCAAGCGCGAAACGTATAACGGAAACCAGCCCGCGAATCGCGCGGCAATCGGCGTACCGGGAACCACCAGCAATATCGGCACCTATCAAGGTTTGCAGAGCAATCAGTCGTCGGGAAAATATAACAAAACCGAATCGACGACGAACTACAACATTTCCGTTCAGGACGTCAAACACATCACCGCACCTGGTAAAGTGCTTCAAACTAGTGTCGCCGTCGTCGTCAATACGGGCAGCGCGCAGGCCGCGGGCCAACCGGTTCAGCCCGGTTCGCAGTACCAAGTCTCCGCGGGCAACATCAATCAAATACGCAATCTCGTTATTGCGGCTGCCGGCCTCAACGTAAGCAACGGCGATCAAGTTTCGGTTGAAGCGATACCGTTTAATCCGGCGACGATGCCGGCGTTCGGACGCACTCAAGGATCGACGAACGTTCTGGGTCTTCCGTTGTGGGTGCTGCTCGCGCTCGGCGGTGTCGGATTGCTGATCCTGCTGGGTCTGCTGGCGACTCGTTCGCGGCGCGCATCGGTGTTTGGTCCGCGGGACTTGCCGGCGTTCGATCCGTCGATGGCCGAACTGCCTGCATTCGAAGACCATCCGATGCTCGAAAGCCCCGGAATTGCGGCACCGATTCGTTCGGCCGCCGATCTCACTCGCGAACAAATGGTCGAATACGTCACGACCGTTGCGCAAGAAAGTCCCGAAAGTGTCGCAAAACTCGTGAAACTCTGGTTAGCCGAATGACCGTTGGAAAAGAGCTGACGTTGGAATCACCGATCGTGGATCTGTCGACGGAAACCATGCTGGCTTCGGCCGATTCCAACCTGCGGGTACCCGGCGTCACCGGACCCGAAAAAGCGGCCATCCTCATCATTAGCCTTGGCTTGGAACTCTCGTCCACGATCTTCAAGTTTCTGCGCCAGGACGAAGTCGAACGCATCGTGCTCGAAATTGCGAAGATCTCGACGGTACCGATTGACAAGCGCGACGCGGTGTTGGCCGAGGCCTACCAGCGCGCGATCGCAATCAAGTACATCAACGAGGGCGGCATCGAGTACGCCAAAGAGATTCTCGAGCGCTCGTTCGGTTCGGGCCAAGCCGACGACATGACTAATCGCCTCTTCGCGGCGCTCAAACACGGAAATCCCCTCGAACTGATTAAAAAGACCGAGCCCGCGCAGCTTCTGCAATTCATCCAAGACGAACATCCGCAAACGATTGCACTGATTCTCGTGTACATGGCTCCCGATCAAGCCGGGGCCGTGCTCTCGGCGCTGCAGCCCGAACTGCAAGCCGAAGTTGCGATGCGGATCGCGCTCTTGCAAAAGGCCGCTCCGGAGGTATTGGAACAGTTGGACGAGCTGCTCGGACGCAGGCTGTCGGTGACCGGCGCGGATTTCTCCAAGGCGGGCGGCGTGCAGTCCCTTGCAACCGTCATGGGATTCGTCGACCGCGAAACCGAGCACAATATTTTGGACGGCCTTTCGAAACGCGACCCCGAGCTTGCGATCGAGGTCAAGAATCTGCTGTTCGTATTCGAGGATATCGTCAATCTCGACGACCGCTCGATTCAGCGGGTGCTCAAAGAAGCCGACGGCAAAGACCTTGCGCTCGCGCTCAAAGCGTCCAACGAAGACCTGCTGCAGCGGGTGTTCAAGAACATGTCTTCGCGCGCCAGCGTCTTGCTGCGCGAAGAGATCGAGCTGCTCGGTCCTACGCGCATGCGCGAAGTCGGCAAAGCGCAGCAGTCCATCGTCGACGTCATCCGGACGCTCGAGGAAAATGGCCAGATCATCATTGCGCGTGGGGCGAAGGACGAGAAGCTCGTATAACCATGGGTAAAGTCGTCAAAGGCGCGCGACTCGGGCGGGATTCGTATTTCATGAAAGCGCCCCCCGCGCTTGCGGCTGCAATGAAACTTATCGCCGATGAAACCGCATCGCCGCCGCTGACGCCGCGAGACGCTACCGCTTTCGATTGGGACTCGATGCACGAAGAAGCGGCGGCGCTGATCCAAGCAGCGGCCGCCGACGGCGAACGACTGATTCGCGACGCGCAGAAGCGGGCATCCGGGTTGATCGCTCAGGCTCTGGGCAGTCGATCGCAGATCGAAGAAAGCGCTCGCGCCGCGGGCTTCGATCGCGGCCTCGAGCAAGGGCGCGCCGAGACGCAGACGGAGATGGATGAAATGCTCTCGACGATGCGCGGCCTGGTCGAGATGGCGCGCGTCGAGCGGCACAAAATCATCGAAGGCGCCGAGCCCGAGATTCTGCGTCTCTCGACCGCAATTGCCGAGCGCATTCTTCACCAGCACACGGCGATCGAACCGAAGACGGTGCTCGAAATGACACGCTCCGCGATTGCGCGTTTGGTTAGCCGCGACACCGTTACCGTTCGCGTCAATCCAGCCGACATCGAGCTGATGCGGGAAAATCGTGAGACGTTCATGTCGATGAACGACATCGAGCACTTGCGCGTTATCGAAGATCAGCGCGTCGATCGGGGCGGGGTGCTTCTCGAAACGGAAGCCGGAACGATCGACGCAAAGATTTCGACGCAACTGCGCGAGGTGCGCCGCATCCTTCACGTGCAAGAACCGATTGCCGTCGCTCCCTCGCTGATTGCATGATCGAGTCACGAGTGTTTTCTGCCGACCGGTACATCGGACTGATCGAATCCGTCGATCTCGTGCGCCAGAACGGCAAAGTCCGCCAGGTTATCGGCGTCGTCATCGAGAGTCTCGGCCCGAACATGGCAATCGGTGAGACCTGCCAAATCAGCTACAAGCGCACCGCCGAGCCGGTTCTGGCCGAAGTGGTTGGATTCCGCGATAATCGGGTGCTGATCATGCCGCTCGGCGACCTGCGTGGAATCGGCGCCGGCTCCGACGTACTCACCCTGGGAAAGCCGCTCGAAATCGGCTGCACCGATCGGCTTTTGGGCCGCGTGCTCGACGGGCTGGGGCGCCCGATGGACGGCAAGGGAATCATCGTCGCGGAGAAGCGTTCACCGGTCTTTGCCGCGCCTCCCGATCCGCTCACTCGTAAGCGCATCACCGGACCGCTTGCGCTCGGGATTCGCGCGATCGACGGAATGTTGACGTGCGGTAAAGGGCAGCGCGTCGGTATTTTTGCCGGAAGCGGAGTCGGGAAATCAACGGTGCTTGGCATGATCGCGCGCAACACGTCCGCCGATATCAACGTCATTGCACTGATCGGCGAACGCGGCAAGGAAGTGCGGGATTTCATCGAGCGCGACTTAGGTGAGGACGGCCTGCGGCGCAGCGTCGTCGTCGTATCGACCAGCGATCAGCCGGCGCTCGTGCGCATCAAGGCCGCATTCGTCGCGACCACTATCGCGGAGTACTTCCGCGACCAAGGCCTCGACGTCATGCTGATGATGGATTCGATTACCCGCTTTGCGATGGCGCAGCGTGAAGTCGGGCTCGCAATTGGGGAGCCGACAACGACGCGCGGCTACACACCGTCGGTCTTCGCGTTACTTCCCAAGCTCTTGGAACGCGCCGGCACCTCGCACCTGGGAACGATAACCGGCTTGTACTCGACGCTCGTGGACGGGGACGATATGAACGAGCCGGTAGCCGACGCGGTCCGATCCATACTCGACGGCCACATCGTGCTATCGCGCGATCTGGCCGCCGCCAATCATTACCCGGCGATCGACATTCTTGCCAGCGTCAGCCGCGTCATGGGCGATGTCGTCGATGCC
>JALYTZ010000108.1 GCA_030854025.1 Vulcanimicrobiota bacterium | reverse complement strand
GACATCGTCGAAGTAGCCCGCTGGCGCGCCAACGACATGGCAACGCTTGGCTACTACAGCCATACAGAGCCCGGGACGAATCAGGCAGCTTCCGATGTCAAATGGTGCGGTCTAGTGCCGGACATGGTGGCCGGTCTTGGTGGCTTTTGCGGAAATTTCTTTGAATCACCAGAAAATATTGATGCTGGCTGCAGCGATCTTATTTGCGCTGAACAAGCCTATATCGTCGAGGGCTCCGGCGGCAGTCACTTTCAACAGATCATCTCACCAAATGACGTTTGGATCGGTTTCGGCGAGCAGTACAACGGCAAGACATTCGACGCTTCCAAATACCCGGGCCCGATGAATTATTTTGTTGAAGATTTTGTGAGCACGTTCTGAAGCAAGCGCAACGCGTCGCATTGGTGTTTCAAAAATTCCAGCTCGCTGAAATGCTATCGGCGGCCCACTGCAGTTTACAGTTGACACCGCCGTTTTTATTCGCCTGAGCGGTCATTACCGCGTATCGTTTCATTTCGTCGATCTGCACCGGTCCAAGTGCGGTCCTGAGGAACGAGTATGTGTCGTTCCCATTGTTCGTCAGAGTTCCGAAGGCAGCCGAACCACCGGCAAATTTCGCAATAAAGCTTGTTAGGCTGCCGCCGAATTGTCCCGAGGACGGGTCACAATACGTATCATCCATGGCCGACTCCATCGTGACAACGCACTTTTGACCGACGTTCGGGCATGGCGAACAAATCTGACCGTTTGAAATATCTTCATGTATGCCGTCCGGGTCGGGACCAAGATCGGTTCCAAAGGGTGCCGTCGAACATACAAATTTTTTCGCCAATGCGGAAGGCGCCGACGTTGGTTTTGGCGTGTAGTGGAAGACGATTGTGAAGCCGCTGGGGGCTGTTTGGGTTGTGAGGTTCAGATTTTTTGCGATGGTGCCGGTTCGCAATTCCACGTGCGTGATTTGATTGCCGCCGGCGATGGACTGGCCGTAGCCGAAATGGATTGCTTCCGGCTTTAGGACAGCTCCGGCGAAGAGGCCGTTGTAGATTGGCGAGGCCGGATTTTGGAGATCGGTTATGGGCAGCGTCTGTGCAAAAAACGCAGCGACATCCGGTACGGGCGGCCCGCTGATCTGAGGAGGCGCACCCGGCGATGCGTATTGGTACTTTTGCAATGCGTGCGCGTCCTTGTCATACGAATACGCCCAAAAGTGGTCGACGTTCGAACCGTCACGCGTGAAGAAATCCAGCTCGTGGCCGTCCGAATTGTCGCGTCCGTTCACATCGAGCGCGGGCGTGAAAATCGCCCAGGCGGAGTCGGCTTCCGCGTGCAGTCGGTCGATCAACACGGCGACGGCTGCGCGTTCGTTATCACGCCGGTCCACGAGGACGCTCCACGCGAGCACGTGCCGCAACGCGTAAAAAAGTGCCAGCGCAAGCACGACCGCGACGGCCATGCCTACAACTACCTCGACGAGCGTAACACCCCGTTGCCGTGATAGAGACATTATGCGTCGTCCAGTGCCCAGAACACGCGCCGAGGCGACACTCGGCAAGATTCGGGTGGCTTACCGGTGTACGCGGAAGTACTCTAGACATACGATGAGTACCGACTACGAAAAGATCGCAGAAGCGATCGACTATCTCAGCCGTCACGTTGACGAACAGCCGCTTCTTGACGACGTGGCCGCGTCGATCGGCGTCAGCCCATTCTATTTTCAGCGAATGTTCCGGCGATGGGCAGGCATTACACCCAAGCAGTTCCTGCAGTTTTTGACGCTCGAACACATGAAGGGACTGTTCGACGAGCAGCGCAGCGTGCTCGGCGCTGCGCTCGAAACTGGACTGTCGAGCCCGGCGCGCGCGCACGATCATTTTGTCACGCTCGAAGCGGTTACGCCGGGCGAGTACAAGGGCGCCGGCGCCGGCCTCACGATGCTGTACGGAACCGCTGCGACGATCTTCGGAACTGCGTTCGTCGCGCAAACGCAGCGCGGGATCTGCGCGTTCGCATTTCTAGACGAAGACTTGCAGCAGCAAATCGACGATCTTCACGCGCAATGGGACGCCGCCGACCTCGTGCGCGATGACGCTGCGACGCAAGCGGTTGTCGACCGCATCTTCGATCCGGCTTCGACCGATTCACGCGAGCCGTTGCGGGTGGTCGCGCGCGGAACGAACTTTCAGGTGCGCGTGTGGCGAGCGCTGCTCGACATACCGCCCGGCAATGTTCGCACCTACGCGCAGCTCGCCCGTTCTATGGGTGAACCCGATTCTGCCCGCGCCGTAGGGAACGCGCTAGCGAATAATACGCTTGGATATTTGATTCCATGCCATCGCGTGATCTTGGGCACCGGCGCCATCGGCAACTACCGGTGGACGCCGCATCGCAAACGCGCGCTTCTCGCCTGGGAAGCGGCACGGAACGCCTAGCGCTCGTGCGGTTGCGGGGCCGGAGGCGGAGAGCGCAGAAGGCGCTTTGACCGTGATACATCCGCCCAAAGCCCCCGCCGAGAATCCCGAATCCCGGCCGTACGTACCTGCGAAGGGCGCCGCTGCCCGTCGCCTGACCGCCGGCGCTATCGCCCGCCGAAAAAACAAAGCCGCCTTCCCGGTCGTGACCGCCTACGATGCGCCGTTCGGCCGGTTCGCCGAATCGGCCGGCATCGACGTAATTCTGGTCGGCGACAGCCTCGGCAACGTCGTGCTCGGCTATGATGAAACGACCCCAGTGACGCTCGAAGAGATCATCCATCACGCGCGGGCCGTCGTGCGCGGAACAAGCCGCGCGCACATCATCGTCGACATGCCGTTCGGTTCGTATCAAGTCAGCGATGAAGATGCGCTGCGTAGTGCGATCAGGCTCGTGAAAGACGGCGGCGCGTGTTCGGTAAAAATGGAAGGCGGCGTGCACGTTGCCGAACGCATTACGGCAATCGTCGATGCCGGAATACCGGTTGTCGGGCACATCGGCGTCACGCCTCAAACGGCGGGGCTCGGCCCGGGCTACAAACGGCGCGACAATCGCGCGCAGCTGCTAGCGGATGCGCGGGCTGTCGAATCTGCCGGCGCGTACGCGGTAGTGCTCGAAGTGATCGATGCGGACGTCGCTCGCGACATCACGCAAACGCTCGTCATTCCCACGATCGGCATCGGCGCCGGCCCGCACTGCGATTCGCAAGTGCTCGTGCTTCACGACCTTCTAGGTCTGTACGAACATGCGCCGAGTTTTGCCAAACAGTACGCGCAAATCGGCGGCACGGCGACCGATGCGCTTCGCAGCTATGCGAACGACGTGCGCGAACGCCGATTCCCGGACCCTTCGACGGGCTCAGTCCTTCGACAGGCTCAGGATGACAAAGGGTGAGGCTCGGGACAAAGGGTGAGGCTCAGGATGATAGTGGAGTGGGGACTTTTTCTAGGATTCGGGGGGTGAAGGCGGCGGGGAGGTTTGGGTAGGAACCGTTGAGGCAGCCCAGGCACATTTCGGTGTCTTTGCGCTTCGTGGCTTTGGTTAGGCCCTCCACGCTCAGGTATCCCAGTGTGTCGGCGCCGATTTTTTCGCGAATTTCTTCGACGGTGAAGTTTGCGGCGATCAGTTCGTCGTAGGTTGCCATGTCGACGCCGTGATAGCAGGGATGTTTGATCGGCGGTGAGGTTACGCGGACGTGCACTTCAAGGGCGCCGGCTTCGCGCAGCAGTTGCACGATGCGCGGCGTCGTGGTTCCGCGCACGATCGAATCATCGACGACGACGACGCGGCGCCCGCGTAGATTTTCCACGACCGGATTGAACTTCATGTGTACGCCGCGGCTGCGAATCTTCTGATCCGGGTTGATAAACGTGCGCCCGATGTAGCGGTTTTTGATAAGGCCTTCGATGTATGGCAGGCCACTGCCGTCGGCGTAGCCGATTCCGCCGGGCACGGCTGAGTCGGGAATCGCCATCACGACGTCCGCATCGATCGGATGCTCTTTTGCAAGCTGCTGACCCATGCGGTATCGAGCCATGTAGATCGATTCGCCGTTGAGCTGCGAGTCGGGGCGCGCGAAGTAGATGTACTCGAACATGCAGAGCGCTTTCCGCTCCTCGACCGGCACGTGGTACGATTCGAGCACGCCGTCTTTGCGAATTCGAACGATTTCGCCGGCCTGCACTTCGCGCACGAACTCCGCGCCGATGGTCGAGAGCGCGCACGTTTCCGAAGCGACGGCGTAGCCGCCTTCGGGAAACTTTCCAAGACTCAAGGGACGCACGCCCCACGGATCCCGAAACGCGTACAATTCATCGTCGGTGCACAGGACGATCGAATAAGCTCCGCGCGCGCGACGAATCACCGAATCGATGCGTTCGGCCATGGTTCCGGGCGTCTCGACGATCAGCTTGGCCATCACTTCGGAATCGGAGGTCGCCTGCAGCGTCGTTGAGGGCGAAAGCGTCGAGCGC
>JALYTZ010000135.1 GCA_030854025.1 Vulcanimicrobiota bacterium | reverse complement strand
GTCGTACCGAAAGAGAACGTTCGCGAAATCGACGCGTCACTTGCGGGTATTGAAGTGATTGCGGTGACGTCGGTCGAGCAGGCATTACGCGCAATAGATACCCACAAGAAATCCACAAGGCGCTCTCCCCGCGCGCGGCGCAGTTCAGTTCGAGCATGACCGTTTCGAATCTGCCGTCGATCGATCGCATTCCGCCTCAAAATCTCGAGGCCGAAATGGCGCTGCTCGGCTCGCTGCTGGTCGACCGTGAAATTATGGGCATCGTCGGCGAAATCGTGCAGCCCGAAGATTTTTATGCGCACGTGCACGAGCGCATCTACGGCGCGCTTCAGCACCTCTACGATCGCGGCGAACCGCTCGACAAGATCACGGTTGCCGAAGAACTGAAGCGTCGCGATTCGCTGGAACGGGTTGGCGGGCTGTCGTACTTGAGCTCGCTGATGGACACGGTGCAAAGCGCCGCATCGGCATCCTACTACGCAAAGATCGTTCGCGAAAAAGCCGTGCTGCGCGGCCTGATTCATGCGGGCACCGAAATCACCCAAATCGGCTTCGAAAATGAAGAAGACGTTGCGGGCGCGCTGGATCGGTCCGAACAGGTCGTCTTCGACGTCGGCCGGCGGCAGTTTCGCGGCGAGTTCGTTCCGGTTAACCGGCTGCTCAAACCCGCATTCGAGCACATCGACAAACTCTTTCACAGCCGAGGCGGCCGAACGGGGCTTACGTCGGGATTCCACGACATCGACGAGATGACAACCGGCTTTCAAGCCGGCAATTTCATCATCGTTGCAGCGCGACCGGGCATGGGCAAGACGTCGTTCGCGCTCAACATGGCGGTCGCGGCGGCGCGCGAAGAGAGCGAACCGGTTGCGGTCTTTTCGCTCGAAATGTCCAACGACGAGCTGGTGCAGCGTCTGATTTGCGCGGAAGCAGAAATCAGCATGCACGACATGCGGCGCGGCAACATCAAGACGCATCATTGGGAAAAGATTTCGGATGCGATGGGCACGCTCAACGAGCTGCCGATCTATCTCGACGATTCCGGCGGATTGTCGGTTTCGGATATCCGCAGCCGGTGCCGCCGGCTGAAGTCATCGCAGGGGCTTTCCGCCGTTTTTGTCGACTATCTGCAGCTGCTCTCGCCGGGCGTCCTTACGAAAACGGCCAACAGGAACGAAGAGCTTTCGGTAATTTGCCGCACGCTCAAAACGACCGCCAAAGATCTGGGCGTGCCGATCGTCGGGCTCGCGCAGCTCAATCGCGGCGTCGAGGCGCGCACCGACAAGCGCCCGATGCTCTCGGACCTGCGCGATTCGGGATCGCTCGAACAGGAAGCGGACATCGTCGCGTTCCTGTTCCGCGAAGGCTACTACAACAAAGAAGTCGCCGAACCGGACATGACCGAATTCATCATCGCCAAGCATCGCAACGGCCCGACCGGCAGCATAAAATTACGCTTCCGCAGCGAGTTCACGCTTTTCGTTCCGTACGCCGACGAGTCGCACTTTCCCAACTAGGGAATCTAACGCGGATGTTGCGGTTCCGGCGTTTCGCGTTCGGTTGAAGATGCGTCGGCGGTTTCGCGTTCGGTATCGTCTTCGGACGGATCGTGAACGTGTTCGACGTCGTTATCCACGGGGTGACTCCATCGGCGTATCGTCTTCGTCGATTTCGTCGTCATCATCCATGTCGTCGTCGGGTGCGGAGGTTCCAGGCTCGAGTTCGTCGTCGGGAAGGTGGCTGTTATCTGTGCTCATGGGACGCATGTTCCCACGAGCCGATGCGTGAAACGGCCGCTCGCGCAGGCGTAGGAGCTAGCGCTTACCTCTTTTCGGCTAAGTAAGAGCGCGAGAGTTTCACGTATTCCTCGGCACTAACGGCGATCCACGTTGCAGCTTCGCCCTCGATCGGCTTCTTAACGGTGGCGGGAGCACCGGCAGCCAGGTGTCCCGCCGGAATATTCGCGCGTTCGCCGACGACGCTGCCGGCGGCGATCAGCGATGCCTCGCCGATGGTTGCGCCGTTGAGAATCACGGCGTTGCTGCCGATGAGGCATCGGTTTCCGATCGAACAGTCTTCCATGACGGCGCAGTGACCGACCGTCACGTCGTCGCCGACGATGGTTTGGCCGTGTTCGCTGACATGCACGACGGCGTTGTCCTGGATCGACGAGCGCGCGCCGATGCGAATCGGGCCGTTGTCGCCGCGCAAAACGGTTCCAAACCAAATGCTGGACTCCGGACCGACTTCAACGTCGCCGATCAGTACGGCGGTTGGCGCAATAAATGCGGACGGATCGACTTTCGGGTGTTTGCCGCGATATTCCAAGAGCACTTCGGGTACCTCCGGCGAAGCGTATTCGCATGACCGAGAAAAAGACCCCGCACCGGCATAACACGCCGCTGCGCGGAGTGCGAGCAATTCCGCATCCGAAAGAAGGCGACGCAAACTATTCGGCCGTGAACTACGCGTATGCTGGGAAGACCGGTCACGTACACGAGGTGGTGACCGTCGGCGGGCGCGAACTCGTCAAGGTCGGTTTTGACGATCGCAAGATTGTGTACTACTTTCTCGACGATCTCGAGTTAGACCGTGACGCAAAGCGCGGGACCTTCCACGACCAAGACGCGTAGAAGACCATAACGTAGCCTTAAGCTCCGCAGGGCTTTTGTAGTGTTTCGCCTGATTAGCACTTTCACTGGAGGATTGTAGATGCCGATCGTTGCTCTTCCCCCGCAACAAATTTCTCAGCCCGGGGGCTTTGATTACATGACCGTCGACGCGGTGCGCCGGCGCGTCTATGCCGCGCACGGCGGCGCTTCGTCGCTGTTGATCGTCGACGCCGACACCGGCAAGCCGCTCGGAACGGTCAAAGTCGGCCCGATGGCCGGCGTTGCGGTGGACCCTGCAAACGGTCACGTCTACACGGGCGACGGCGACGATAACGCGATTTCCGAAGTCGACCCGGTAAGCATGAAAGAAGTGCATCGAGTCGCAGTCGACGGCCACGTCGATGCGATCGCGTACGATCCCAGCCTTCACCGCATTTACGGCGACGAAGATGACGGCACGCGCATATTCGTGATCGACACGACGACCTTCAAGCAAATCGGCACGGTCGCGCTGCCCGGACATAAGCCGGAATATCTGCAGATCGACCCCAAAACGCACGTCGTATACCAGAACATTGCGAACATGAGTGAAATTGCGGTCATCGATCCGACGACGCTGAAGGTGACCCGCACGATTGCGACGCCTGAGATTACGAATAACCACCCGCTGCAGCTCGATACGCTCCACGACGAACTGCTCGTCGGCGGCGAGAACAACAAGATGTCGATCTACAAAACGGACGGAACGAAAGTGCAAACCGTCGATTTCCCAACGCGCGTCGACCAGTGCGACCTCGATAACGCCTCAAGCACGCTCGTCTGTGCCGCCGGCGGCAAACTGACGATCGTGAAAACCGATGGCACGAGTCTGACGATCGCGCAGCAAGCCGACGTGCCAAAGGGCGTCCACACGACCACGATCGACCCAAAAACCGGAAACGTTTTCGTAGTCTACGGCAACAAAGACAGCGCCTACATCCAGAAATTCACCGTCACACCATAACGCGACTTCACCCCGATCCGACAGGCTCGAAGGACCGTACGGGCATATGCGCGATGCGGTGGGCGTAGGGTTCCACGGCGCCGTAAAAGCGTCGGATGACGTGGTGGCGCGTTTTGGGACCGAACATCGGCCAGAAACGGCCGATGCGGGTTTGCGCGAGGCGCGGTAACGCGCGCTCCAATGCCGACTTGCGCGCCGCCGGGCTATCGAGCAGCCGCCGTAGCGACCGCTCCACATCATCGCCGTCCGCACCGCGCACGCGGATATCCGTGGGCGTCGATCGCACGCTCGCGTTTTCGAGCGCTCCGAGCAGCAGCGTCGCGAAGTACTGATTGAGCGCCGTTCCGAAATACGTTACGACGGCGGTGTCTTCCGCATGGAGTTCGACGCAGACCGTTCCCGGTTCGTAGTTCCGCGACGAGGCGTCGTCGCGTTCGGCTTGCAGCTTGTCTGAAAGGCCGGTGCTTTCGAGCGTGCCCTTACGCCCGCAGATCAACTCAAACGCGCGCTGCATTACTTCGAACGACGGCCCCGGGCCAAGCCCGTGCCACTTCGGAATCGACACGCGTTGGGCGGGTTCGACGAGCAGTACGAGATGCGGCTCGTCAACCGCTTTGACGCGCCACGATCGGCCGCCGAGAATCAAGAACGTGTCGCGATCGCGCGACACCGGATACCGTCGATCGATCGTTCCGATCGTCTGACGCTCGGTCCGTACGGTCCACTCGGTGCTCGTCTCGAAAACCGCGTAGAAATCGCGGTAATTCATGCGGCCGAACTGCCTCTCGGTCGTCGGCCCGAGTGCGAGCCAGTCGCGTTCGCGCTGCAGGTACCCCATATCGAGCATCTCGGCGAGCAAGTCCGCATATTCTTCGGGCGTGATGCCTTTAAACGAACCGGCGCGCAAAAGTGTCTGCGCGATTTCGTCTCGGTCGGCACGCGTGCGCTCGCGCAGCACTTGCAGCACTTGGTGAAATAGCACGTGCAGCGCCGCCGTGTTTGGGATCAGCTCTTCGACGTCGCCGGCCAGCGCGAGTTCGCCGGCCGCAAGCGCGACCGGCAAATCGGGCAATGAGTGGGCGTACATAATGCAGGTTGACTCTGCGTCGCCGCGGCGTCCCGATCGGCCCAGCCGCTGCAACAGGGAAGAGGCCGTGTGCGTCGGTCCGAGCTGTACCACAAGGTCGAGATCCCCGATGTCAATACCCAGTTCCAGCGTGCTGGTCGCGACGATGATCTTCGAGCCTTCGCTGCGGAACGAAGCCTCGACGCGCTGCCGCTCTTCCTTGTGGATCGAACCGTGATGCACCATCGCGTCCAGTTCCGCTTCGCGAAATTGGAATGTCAGCTTTTCGGCTTCGCTGCGCGAGTTCACAAATACAATCGCGCGTTTTCCGGCGATGTGGCGCTCCAGCACTCGGGCGAGTTTACGCTGATCCGCGACCGCCACCTCACCGGACGCATCGTGACTCTGTTCGAGATAGCCGACGCCGATGCGCCGGACTTTCGCGTGATCGTCGGCGAGAACGCGAATCGGTGCCGCGTCCTCGCGTTCCGAGCGCATCCAATCGACGATGCCGTTTGGATTCGTGACGGTCGCGCTTAGCGCGATGCGAATCATCGGTGTGTGTTTGCCGCTTTCCAGGCGAGCCAGCAGCGACATGAGCTGTGCACCGCGATCGTCGGTGGCAAACGCATGGATTTCATCGATCAGCAGGAAGCGCACGTTTCCAAGCAGCGCGCCATGGCCGTACCCGTCGGAACTGAGCATCACTTCGACCGATTCGGGAGTCGTGAAGAGCGCGTGAGGCGGCGATGCGAGAAGACTCTTGCGCGCTGACGAACTCAAGTCGCCGTGCCACCATCCGACGCGCAGGCCATTCTCCTCGAGCAGATTTTGCGCGCGACGCGTTTGGTCGTTGATCAGCGCGCGCAGCGGAGAAATGTACAGAAAGGCGATCGGCGGCGCTTTCAGACGCGCAATCTCCGAAATGATAGGCAGCACGGCCGCTTCGGTCTTGCCGGCTGCGGTCGGCGCGACGAGCAGCGCGCCGTCGCCGGCAAGAATTGTGGGAATCGCTTTTGATTGTATCGGCGTCCAATCGGTCCAATTGTGATCGTCGATCCACCGCTGAACGCCGGGCGCTAAGAGATCGTAACTCAAGCCACCGCCTCGACGAAGTCTTCATCGAGGTTCGCGTCGATCCGTTCGACGGCGACCGAATTTTCGAGAATGGCATCGGTACTTGCATCGAGCCGTTGATTGCGAGCGTCGAGCATATCCACCAGCGCCTTTAGGTAGGCGCGCGGCTTTTGCCGAAGCTCCCCAAATCTCGTACCGGCACTGCGAATGAATGACTGCATTTCGGCATCCGGAAATGCCGCGGCGGCGTTCCAGTCATAGGCTTCGCCGTGGATGTCGCGCACGCGTTTGGATACGTCGGTTAGTGCGCTTCCATCAAACTCTTCCAGGCGAATGATCGGCTGGCGCAAATCGCGACCGCTTGAGACCTGCTGCGAGCGAATGCGCTGGTACAGCGCTTGATATGAAGCCACGCCTTTGAACTCGTCTTCGAAGAACGGCTGCGTTCCCGCAAAGAGAAATAGGCAGTACGGGAACTCGTCGTTGCCGATATCGATGAGCTCGCGCATCGCGGTGTAGGCCGCGTCGCGCTGCGGCTTTGCAAGGCGCATGATCGATTCGACCTCGTCGACCAGCACGATCAATCCGGGGTAGCCGGCATCGCGCATCAACGCGCACATGCCTCGCAGGCGTCTAAACGCGGATTCAGCGGTCAGTTTTCCAACCACTTTGAGCGCCGCGCGCACTTCGCCTGTAACGGAGTCTCCCCGTAGCCAGTCCATCGCGCCTTGCATCAGCGCATCGTTACCCTCACAGTAGGCGCGGTAGTAAGCGCGTAAACCCATGGCCAGCCCGGCGTCGCCCATCGAGATCGATTTAATGGCGGTTTCGAGGAGCGCGTTCGATTCGAGCGGCTGACCTGGGTCGTATTTGTTCAGCCAGGTCTGCACGATTTCATCGAGCGCGCACGCCGTGCCGGAACTTGGGGTGCGCACTCCCCGCAGTATCCAGTTGAGCACGAGATCGCGCTTGCCGAACGGCACTTCGCGGCTCAGATTAATGATCGAAACGATCATCCCGCGCTCGAAGGCCAGCTCGCGCACGACGCTGCATAGAAATGTTTTGCCCGATCCGTAATCGCCGCGCAAAAAGCGCGTTTCGAAGCCGCCGGCCGCCACAAAATCGAAAACGCGGCCGAATTCATCGATCTCGAGATCGCGGCCTACGCAAATGCGCTGCGTTCCCTTATTGGGCACCTTGCCGATCTTGAGGGCTTTGATGATTTGGAGGTTGAGAACGTCCACTTAAATCCTCGTATTGGGAGCAGTGCCGGTCGTCTCGGCTAAAAGTTGTTGAATCTGCGTCGCGGGAACGTGCGTGCGGCGGGCGAGTTGTGCGAGAATCGCCTGAAGCGCTTTCGAACGAGTTGCCGACCCGACCAGCTCGCGCTGCAGGCTACGGATGAAGCGCGCGGCGGTGCCGTTCGTGCGAACCTGGGAAATGTCCGTGGGTTCGGGATCGAGCTTCCAGACGGCGCGAACGCCGCGGCCGAGCGTCCAAAATGCTTTGCGCATCGAGCCGATCGTCGAATGGAGGCCCAGTGCTTTGGCGAGGGTTTCAAACGTGCCGCGAAGCTCGCTCGAAAACGCGACTCGACCTTCGATGTACGGCTTTACGTCGCTGAGCCAAAGCACGATGATCAGGAGCAGAAGCGATTCCGCGCTCCACAGCGAGGTTGCAGCCCAAAGCAGGCCGTCGATGGTATCGGCCTGCGGGAAGTTCGCGACCGCTTTGCGCACGATCGCTTCGCGAGTGACCGCCGAACGCGCGGGCGAAGATACCATCGTAACGATCGGGCCGCCGACCATTTCGAGCATTGCCTCGACCGTCGCATCGATTGCATGCGTTACTGCCGAAGACCGCTTGTACGAGTGAATCGATCGCTGGAGCGGACCGAATCGAGCCATCCCAGTGCGGACGTGCCCGAGATTCGCAAAGAGCGTTTGCGGAATCGCCGTTGCGGTTACGCCATGTGCGGCCTCGATAACCGCGGCCGTATCGATGTTGGAGAGCAGCGCCGAGTGTTTGCCTAGTTCGCGCATGAGCGCAAAGACATGCGGCGCGTAATTTCGTTTACTGTACAGCGGCAGCAGGACACGTGCGTTCGGCGGCCTTTTCGCGGCGATTGCAAGGTCGAGGACCAGCAGGTCGTCCGGAATCATCTCGGTCACCCAATCGAATGCATCTCTGCCTTGCTGGATGCGCAGATCGGTGATCCACGTCGCCATCGCCCGGCCGAAGCCATCGCGGCGGCAATATGCGTCGAGCAAACGAATCCAAGCGGCTTCCAACTCTTCGGCGCAGTCCGTTTGCGCCGCTACCTCGTAGGCGTACAAAAACCGATACGTCGTGTCTGCCGGCAGTTGATTGCCGCGTTCGTATTCCTGACGCCAGTAGATATAGAACGACCGTTGATCCTGGCGAAGGTCGTAAAAATGCGGATAGTAGATCCGGCAATGCACGTGATCGACTGGACCGACGAGTTCCGCCGGACGTAGCGGAAAACCGTCGCGCATGTGCGCGTAAGCTGTGGGCGTGCGAAGCGAAATCATCCGCGCGCGAAAGAGAAAACGGCAAAGCTGTTCAACTTGCGCCCCTTCTGCGAAGAGGCGAGAAACTACTGCTTAAGGAACCTCTGATTAAGTCCCACGCAGCCCATCGGCACAGCGCTTTCGTCGGGGCCAGCGTTGATGCGGTGGTCACAATTGGCTGCATTGGGCCCGTCCTCGCGCCTGACCTAAACAAAAATCACTGCACCGTTGTGCCACGAGACTTCTCTACGAATAATCTCCCAGTCTGGGGTGATGATCGGTTGACCAAAGCTAACGCCCTGAGGGTTTGCGGCATGTTAACCCGAGGTCCCTTGAAAGTCGTGCGGTAAACAGGCGACCTGCCAGGGGCGCGATAATTCTGAGGACAGTGCCACTTTGGAAGTGATCTGCAACCCGAGGGACCAGCATGAACCCTAGAACTAGAGCAAAAAGAAGCTTCGGTTTCTACGTTAAGTGGGTTCTGTATGTTCTGCTGGGTTGGTGGTGCGTTGCTGCTACCATGAGCTACAATTCTGGACATTTAAGCCGCCACAATAAGGCGTTGCTGTACCCAACAGTCGTTGCAGTATGGATTGTTTCCGCCATCGTCGTAGCAATATGCGAGGTGGTGCCTGGGCTGCGTGCACGGAATGATATTCAGCGCATGGAGAAGGCGGAGCTAGCGCATCAAAATGCTGTTGAAGAAGCGCGCACACTATCCAGCGCGCCGTTGGTATCCGTAACCGTTTCAGGTTTCGTACCAAAGGCGAACGAAGTTGCTTATCTAGTAGAACCTGTTAAGGCATATCAAATCAAGTCCACTAACAAGCGAACCGGCGGATACGGAGGCGTGTCGATGCGAGTCCCTGGTACACACGGTATGAGAATCAACACTGGACGCTTTAGCAGCCAAAGTGTTCCTGGGCAAGAAGTACGGCTAATTGCTGATGGCGTGGTAATCGTTACCAATAGGCGCGTTCTGGTTCACTCGAACCAGGGCAACCACGCCTGGACCTTAGGCGACATATCCACGTTCACGCCATATATAGATGGCGTCATGCTAGGCACCGATACAGGCGTTCCAAGTACGCTTATTAC
>JALYTZ010000118.1 GCA_030854025.1 Vulcanimicrobiota bacterium | reverse complement strand
TGCTTCGTAGCTCGCGAGCTGCGGGCGACGATGTGCTGGGCTGCTTGAAAAGCCGGCGCAGTCGCCTGCGACGCGCGCGCAGCATTGAGCCGAGCGATGTAGTCGCTGAGCTGCGGCATAACGATCGGGCATGCGTCAATGGGCACTACTTCGTGCGAGCGCTGCTTGTAGAAGCCGATTTGCGCCGCTTGACTCGGAGTGCCGTTTTTTGTCGGAGAAACGACGAGGGACATTTTGTTGCGGTAGTTGCGGGGATTGATCGTTCCGATCGTTTCGTGCACGACGACGTCGGCAAAACCGCCGATACGCGCAAGTGCATTTCGCACGACCTCCGTTTTCCACGCGAGCTGCGCCGGATAGGCTAAGTGCTGAACCTGGCACCCGCCGCAGGTTCCAAATACCGGGCAGAACGGAACCGCACGAAACGGCGAGGGCCGCGTAATGCGTACGAGATCCGCGACGACGTATTTCGGTTTGATTGCCGTGACGCGCACGACCGCTTTCTCATGCGGCAACGGCCCGAAGCAAAACACGACCACTCCGCCGGATCGTCCGACGGCCTGTCCGTTCGCAAGGAGATCGTTGAATCCGAGTTCGAGGGTCGTTCCCAGCCGCGGAGTTCCGCCCGACCGGTTAGGAGTGTCTCTGATCGTCAAGCGTTTTAAGCAGCGAGTTGGCCTCGTCGATGAGTTGTTGGATGCGCTGGCTGGTGGGGTCGACCGGCCGGCGTTTGAGCGCTGCACGAACGACGGTAAACGCGAGCGCAGCGGACAAACCGGCTACGCCGACCCAAATGAGAGTGCGCGTTAACGCGCGCGAGTCATCATCAACAGACGGCGGTACTTGACCGTTGCCCTGATTCGTGTCGTTCATGCAGCGTTCTTTCGATGCGTCCGGGGTCAATGTCTTTTTGCGGATGCGCGCGAAGCTTCGCTCGATGGGTACCAAAAACCGGCGGCTCTGTTTCGGCAGCCTGCCCGGCTCGCTCGCTCGCTTTCCACAGCCGACGTTAACCCGAGGAACGTAGTCTAAGGAATCGTGCTGCGTCTTCGAAATCGCGCGCGGCGTCTGCTCTTGTGGTCGCTGGTGCTCTCGCTCGTCCTGCACTTCGTGCTCGGGCCTCTTTTCGTCGCGCTTTTTTTTCGACACGTCGCAGAGTTCGGCGGCGAACGAATCAAAGTAACCGAGCGAATCAGCCTCGACCACCGTCCGCACACGATCCTTCGACCCAAGCCGAAAAACACGCCGCAGCCGCAACGGCATTTGATTCGTACGCCGCGCGCGATCGTCGTGCCGCACGTTTCGGTACAGCATGCAGCTCCCTCGAAAACTTCCGCGGCGCCGAATCGCAAAGAGTTGATTCACTTCGATCGGCGCGCGCCGGCTCGACTGACCGCACGCGAAATCGCGCAGCAGGAAGCGCAGTTCGGTAAAACGATCGCAACCGCGCGAAACGGCATCAACCCGGTAGCCGGCGCAACGCAGGGGAATATCGCGCCCGAACCGCCGGCGCATTTCAAACGCGACCTATCCGGAATCCCGGGAGTGGGCAGCGGCGACGGATATTTGGATCCCGTCAAACACTGGACGGACGGCGTTTACAATTACTACTACGTGCGCTATCGCGTGACGTACGCCGACGGCTCGGCCGAAACCGGCATCGTGCCGTGGCCGATTCGCTATTTGCCGGCGAACGATCCGTTCCTGAAAGGCACGCGCCGCATCCCCCTGCCCGGACCGCTCGCTGACTACGTGCTGGTGCCCGGAACCGATCTGCACCCGCTGGTCGCCTATTGCTACGAACACCGCCTGGCATACTGTCCGATCGATCACCCGTAGCGACCAGTGAGGATTCGAGCCCAAGTGCGCCCAATTAAGGCAGATGCGGGTTGCTTTTATTACCCTACTAGCGTGGGCCGTTTTTGGCGTAAACGGGGTTCGCGCCGATACGGCATACGCGCCCGTCAATCTTACGGTGAGTGAGGTGCTGGCAAAGGCGCGCGCAGCGCGCGGAATGCTCGCGCCGGGAACGTACTACCGCACCATTCAAACGGTCGGGAATGGAACGACCTCCCAAACACAGGAGTACGAGAGCGGCGACGATTTCTCGGCGCGCGAACAAAGCGGCAACTTTACGTCCGCCTACGGATCGAACCACGGCCAAGACTGGTTTCAGGACTCGAACGGAACGGTTACGATTGAAAGCGGCTTTCACGATCGTGAAGACCCGTACGCTTCGGCGTTGCGCCCGACGACCGGCGGAAACGATGTCATAACGGTTTTGGGAAAGACAACGACCGATCCGGCATGTTTGGTGTTGCAGCTGCGGCCGCATCGCGAGTTACTGCAGCGTCGCTTCTACGACGCCGCCACATTTCTGCTTCGACGCGTCGAAACTACCGATTACGATGGACAGACAACCATTTACGAATACAGTGATTTTCGCACGGTCGACGGTTTGACGTTTCCGCAAACGATCGCCTACCACGATGGGCATAGCGAGAACGACGAACAGTCGCAAGTTCTCAGCTTCGCAGCCGTCCCGTCGGCGTCGGCGCATTTCGAGATTCCTGCGACGCGCTCCGTGTTCGATCTTCAGGGTCGCTCGTCGGTCCGAATTCCCGCCGAATTTACGGAACACGGAATAATCGTACGGGTGACGATCGCCGGACGAGGATTGGATTTTGAACTCGACTCCGGCGCCTCTTCAATGGTCGTCGATGCCGCCGTTGCTCGCCAATTGGGATTGACGCTTTACGGCGTCCGCAAAGGAACGTTCGGGGGCGACTACACGAGCGGACAAACTCGCGTGAGCGATCTCGCGCTCGGAGACCTTCACGCGCACGATGTTGCCATCGAAGCGATCCCGTTCAACGTAATGGTCGGGGATCGCAAGATTGTCGGCTTATTGGGCGGAGACTTTTTCTCCGGCGCGCGCATCGCGATCGACTTTAAGAATAAAACGGTCTCGATGCTGGCGCCATCGAAAGATGCTCCGCCGGCTCCTTGGACCGCAGTGCCGATTGAAATCGATGATCTGGTTCCGCGCGTTCATGCAAAATTCAGTGACGCGGACGGTGCCTTTATCGTCGATTTGGGTGCCGACGAAACGATGCTTTTCGAACACTACTTCAGCCGGTTTCATCCCGACAAAATCGGCGAAGTGCAAGGGCAAGTCACCGGCGTTGCGGAGAATCCGGTTGACTACCGGGAATACCGGTTCCCAAGATTCGATTTCGGAAATTTGGCCTTTGCCGATGCGCAGGCCATGGTCGCATCGGGCAAACGGTGGGAGTCGCTCAACTACGACGGGCTGCTCGGACGAAACGTCTTGAGCGATTTTAATCTGATTTTCGACTATCCCGATCGTAAGCTCTACATCGAGTCCATGGTCAAGCCCTAGCAGTGCTACCCGGCACCTAAGCCGGTGACGCGCGCTAGTGCGAGGCTGCTCGTTGCGATTAGAATCCAGAGTATGAGTCCGAGCGCGAGCGGCTTTATGCCGGCTTCGCGCATGCGTTTGAAATCGGCCGAGAGACCTACTCCGGCAAGTGCAGTCACGATTAGGAACAGCGCGATTTGCGTGAGCCCGTTATGCCAGGTCGCGGGAATTGCGCCGAACGTGTCGAGCAGCGCGGCGGCGACGAAGCCGAGAATGAACCACGGCACGATGCCCTTCCAATCGATTCGGTTCGCCTCCCGGCGCCTTTTCGATAGCTGTTTGAACGCATAGAAGAGCACGATCGGGATGATGAGCGTCGTGCGCGTCAGCTTCACGATCACCGCTTCGTTGCCCGCGGCGTGCCCGTAAACAAATCCGGCTGCGACGACCGACGAAGTGTCGTTAATTGCGGTTCCCGCCCATAATCCGAATGCGTTCTGCGAAAGTTCGAGCAGATGCCCGAGCGGCGGAAACACCAGCACCGCAACGATGTTGAATAAAAACACCGTCGAGATGGCGTAGGCGATGTCGGCTTCACTCGATTCGATGACCGTCGAGAGCGCTGCGATGGCGGAGCCTCCACAGATTGCCGTGCCGACGCCGATCAGCCGCCGCATGTCGCGGTCGACACCGAACGCACCACCAACGAAATAGGCGGCGACGAGTACGATCGCCAGCGTCCCTGCCATAACCGGCAGCGAATGCAGCCCATTTCGGACGATTTGCTCTAAACTGAGATTAGCGCCGAGCACGATGATCGAAAGCTGCAGAATCTGCCGGCTCGCAAAGCGTATTCCGGGAGTGATTCGTTCGCCGGGCTTGCGCAGCGTCGCGAGAATCATTCCGATCACGATGGCGAAGACCGGTCCGCCCACCAGCGGCAACAGCCGCCCGAGCGCAAAGGCCACGACCGCAACAGCCAGGCAAACGGCAAGTCCAGGGACGTTCTTCATCAATGAAAGTTGCGTGCTCGGACGCTTTCGACAATACCATCCGTATCGAAGGCCCAAAATTTGCGTGCGAGCACGTCGATGCCCTCTCCTTCTTTTTGCAGTTGACCCTCGATGATTAAAGCTGCGGATTGCCGTATCGTTCGCCGGTACCGCTCGTAGATATTTGGACGAACGATGACGTTCACGAGACCGGTTTCGTCTTCAAGCGTCAAGAAGACGAAGCCCTTTGCGGTGCCCGGACGCTGACGCGTGATGACCATTCCGCCCACGCGGCAGATGAGATGATTGGGCTGATCTCGCAGTCGCGCCGCGGGCAGCACGCGCTCACTTTCGAGGAACGGGCGAAAATGGGTCATCGGCTGATCTTGCGGCGCGATGCCGGTTGCCCAAAGATCGAACGCCGACTCCTGACGTTTGGAAAGCGCCGAAAAACGCGCCTGCGGCTCGTCTACGTCCATGACGCGCCCCAGTTCGCCGCGCGTTTCACGTTCGTCCAATGCACGCAAGGCCCACATTGCTTCGCGGCGTGACGAGTACCAGGGTGCAAACGCGCCGGCAACGGCGAGATTTTCCAACGCCTCCTTTTCCAGTTTCGTGCGTCGCGCAAATTCTAGAATGCCTTCGAACGTGCCACGCGCTAAGGCGGATTCGAGATTGCTCTTCTGCGATTCGCCTAAGCCGCGAATCACGTGAAAGCCCAACCGCAGCGCGCCGCTCGCATCGACGTGGGACCAGTACTCGCTCGCATTGACTTCCACCGGTTTAATGACCACGCCATGACGCCGCGCATCGTTTACCAGCACTTCGGTCGAATAGAATCCCATCGGCTGCACGTTGAGAATCGCCGCCGCAAAGACGGCTGGATGGTGACACTTCACGTAGGCCGAGGCGTACGCAAGCAGCGCAAAACTTGCCGCATGGGATTCCGGAAATCCATAGTCGGCGAACCCTTCGAGCATTTTAAACAGCTTTTCCGCGGCATCGCGGTCGATGCCGTTACTCACCATCCCATCGACGAGCTTTGGATAGATGTCGAGCATTCGTTCGCGCGAACGTTTATGACCCATAGCACGGCGCAGCTGATCGGCTTGACCCGGCGAAAAGCCGCCGGCCTCAATCGCCATCCGCATGCCCTGCTCTTGAAAAAGCGGTACGCCTAGCGTGCGCTCGAGAATCGGCTTGAGTTTTGGATGCGGATAGGTCACCGCTTCGAGCCCCGCGCGCCGGCGCAAGAACGGATGAATCATCTGCCCTTGAATCGGCCCGGGGCGGATGATGGCAACCTGCATCACGATATCGTAAAAGCAGGCCGGCTTCATGCGCGGCAGCATCGACTGCTGCGCGCGAGACTCGATCTGAAATACGCCGATCGTATCGGCCCGCTGCATCATCGCATAGGTCGCTTTATCGCCCGAAGGGATGGTATGCAGCGCGAGCGGCCCGCCGCGAACGCGTTCGTGGATCGAAAACGCTTCGCGCAGCAGCGAGAGCATGCCTAAACCGAGCAAATCGATTTTGATGAGACCTAAATCTTGAAGGTCGTCCTTATCCCACTGCACGATGGTTCGATCGCGCATCGTCGCCCATTCGACCGGCGCAACGCGCACGAGCGGATCGCGCGTAATCACCATCCCGCCCGAGTGAATCCCCATGTGGCGCGGAAAACCGTCGATCCGGCCGCAGAACGCAAACAGATGTTCCGAAAGCTCCTCCGTGGCGGCGGCAAGCGATTCGCGCGCATCGAATTCGCGCACGGCTCCGTCGACCTGCGCCAAGGTTAAGCCGATCGCTTTACCGACGTCGCGAATTGCCGAACGCGTTCGATAGGTGATGACCTCGGCAGCCATGGCCGCATTACTGCGGCCGTATCGATCGTAAATGTATTGAATGATCTTTTCCCGATCTTGATGCGCAAAATCGATATCGATGTCGGGAATCTCTCGGCGCTCTTCGGACATGAACCGCTCGAACAGCAGGTCCATGCCGATCGGATCGACTGCCGTGATGCCCAGGGCATAGCACACGGCCGAGTTTGCCGCGGAACCGCGTCCCTGGCAGAGCACGTCGAGTTCCTTAGCCGCGCGCACGATATCCCACACGATCAAAAAGTAGCCGGCCAGGTCCATCTTCGCAATGATGCCGAGTTCGTACTCGAGCTGCCGCTCGACATTGCTCGATAGCGGCATGCCGAATCGTTCGGCGGCGCCGCGCGCAACAAGTTCCCGCAGATAGCTTTGCCGAGTAAAACCTTCGGGCACTTCGAAGAGGGGAAATTGGCCGGCTAAACGATCCAGGCGAAACGAACAGCGTTCGGCGATGACCAGCGTATTTGTCAGCGCCGGCGGATAGGCTTTGAAGAGCCGGCGCATTTCACGCGGCGCTTTCAAACGATACTCGGCATTCGGACGCAAGAGGGCATCGGATCGCGCCTGTGCGAGCGTCGTTTTTTCTTTGATGCAGGTAAGGATGTCGGCAATCTGCGCGTCATCTTTTTCGGCGTATGCCACGCCGTTGGTTGCCACGTAGGGTAAGGAGCATTCGCGAGCGAGGTCCAGCAGCGCATTGCACGCGCGCGAGTCGCCGGGATGCAGATGCTGCTGTAATTCGAGATAGAACCGCCCTTCGAACCGTTCCCGGAGCGCATCGGCCTCGGCACGAACGGCCGCACGGCTTCCGCCGCGCAGCGCGCGCTCGATGCGTCCGTTCGGGCCGCCCGAGAGCGCGACGAGCCCGTCGCTGCGACCGTCCAGATCCGCCAGACGCAAACGAGCATCACCCTTGCTGCCGCGCATTTGCGCGAGCGAAATCAGCTCGCACAGATTGGCGTAACCGCGCTCGTTTTCGACGAGCAGCACGATGCGGGCGCCGTCTTGAAAGGTCAGCTCGCTGCCGGTGATAGCGTCGAGGCCGCGCAGTTTCGCGTGCTTGGCAAAGCGTACGGTGCCGTAGAGGCCGTCGCGGTCGGTAAGAGCGAGCGCGCGAAGGCCGAGTGCAGCAGCCCGCTCGGCCATCGTTTCGGGATGCGATCCGCCTTCTAAAAACGTGAAGTTTGACCAGCAGTGTAGCTCGGCATAACCGTCCATCGGGGTGGTATCGTATCGAACGTATGTTCGATTTGTCAAGGAGAGAGCAAGGGAGCACCAGGTATACTGGTCCCTCCCGCACTGGGGCCTCTACCACGTGCGCTTTAGGAATGCCGCGGGTAGGATACGTATATGCAGACGCGCGGATGGCTGGCTCGAATTCCGACGACGTATTTGGTGGCCTACGTGATATGCGTCGACCTCGTCCTGCTCTCGTTCGTACTGCCCTTCGAAAACCACGCGCTGCACACGATCGTGGCCGAAAAAAACGCCGACTTACCGCTGCTCTGGCGAATACTCGGCATCAACGCAGCCACGCTGTTCTTTATCGGCGCCGCTCTGGTTGCCGGCACGACGGCCGCCCACCGCGGCATTTTGCGAGCGCTCGCGTTCCGTTACGATCGTGCGTTAAAAGGCTTAGCCCGCTTCTTTGGCTTTGGCGATCGCATCGTCGATCGTTTTCCAGACCAGCGCCTTGGGAAACAGCAGCGGGTGCTTGTCGATCGTCACCGTTAAGGTCCGCGCTCCCTCGTCAAAGAGATAGGATCCCGCAAAACCACTCCCCGCAATGGCGCCCGAATCCGTATTCGGAAGCGCAATGCCGAAATTGCCGAGCGTTCCACGCAAACGTTCGAGCGCCGGACGAACCACGTCGTCATACGTTTTGCTATCGGCCATAACAACTTCCATCTTGGCACACTTCTCACGGTGAAACAAGCGCGCTCCAGCTCGTTGAGGCGCTTGCGCGAACGCGCGGCCCGGGGGAACCACGTACGATGATACATTCGGAAACGGCACCGGCACGGCCGTGCAGAAAGGCCGCCGCTTGCAGATCGATGCGCGCAAGTTTTGAGCGCAGCACGAACGGCCCGCGGTAGGCTCGCGAAGCGTTCGAAGGCCGTGCGCCGTCGGTCGTGTACCGAATGATCGCTCCATGAAGCGGCACCGATACGGTGACGGTCAGCGCGGGCGCGTTCGTCCAAGCGCGTACCGACTGAACGTGGCCGGGGACCGCTTCATACAGCGCCTTGCCGTCGGATAGCGCGAACGCTACGTTCGGAATGCGAAACGTGTACTGATGCGCTTCCAGCCATGCGAACTGTGCGGGCAACCGTTTCACGAACGAATTCCAGCTCTTGGATTCGTGCGGCGTCCACAAAACTTCGGAAAGCGCCAGCTCGCGCGGGAGCGCCATGTAGAAC
>JALYTZ010000097.1 GCA_030854025.1 Vulcanimicrobiota bacterium | reverse complement strand
CCGTATGCGTGATGGTGAGGTGAATGGACGTCACCCGGCGGCGCGCAATAAGCTCGCTTGCTTTTCCGAAGAGCTTGATGATCGGTTTACCGCTCGCTTCATGCGATACACCGATCTGGCGCCAGGGAATCGCATACCCGAACGCTTTACGCGTCGCTTCTTTTGCGGCGAAAAAGCCGGCTAGCCGTTCGGAACGATTGCGCTTGCGCGATGCATACGCGATCTCTTCGCTCGTGTAAATCTTGCGCGAAAACCAGGCGTAGGCGGCAGCGTCGAAGTCGTACCGCTCCACTTCCGCGAGGTCGAGACCGATGCCGATAATCACAAAGCAGAGTTCGGTCCAAGCGACGGCGAAGACTCTTTTGCAACGTTATGGACTCGCAGATTCGCATCGTTCCCATCAACGCGATCGATCCCGGTTTTCTATCGCGCCTGGGACTGTGTCTCGAGGAGCGCTTTCTCTATAGCGCGTGCGTCCAGCGTGGGCTTGCGGTCCCACGCAGTGCCGTGAACGTCGCCCGCCAGCAGATGTTCGTCTCCACGCTTACCACCAAGGTGCTGCGAGAGTATCCCGACGGCGACGGACTGCTGCTCGGCATCACCGATTTCGATCTCTACAAAACCTCGCATCGCTTCATCTTCGGCGACGCCGACGAGCAGCGCCGCGTCGCAGTGATTTCGCTGCATCGGCTGCGTTCCGAATTTTACGGCGAGGACGCGGACGAAAATCTGCTCTTCCAACGTACGCTCAAAGAGTGCGTGCACGAGTTGGGACATGCGCTTGGCCTCAAGCACTGCTATAACGCTCGCTGCGCAATGTACTATTCAAACTCGATTTTCGAGAGCGACAACAAAATGTCACACTTTTGCGAAATTTGCGATAAGCGTAGCCGCGCCCGCAACTAGCCCTATTCCCCGCCTCTAAGCCCTGGCCTCAAGTCCGGAGCGACTTTTGCCGTAGACTGCAAGGTACGCTTTACGCAGTTGCGATGAGGTTCCAGTTGGCTGTGCTCAGGGAAACCGCGTGATTCAAACTCGTCTGAACGCCTGGCGCAGGCGCATGACGCTGCCTGCCCGCGCGCTCGTGGCGCTCGCCGGCCTGGCGGCGTGCCTTGTTCTAGCCGTTCATGCTCCGAAAGGTCCCGCTGCCGAGGCGCTGCTAATCGCCGTTGTAACGATCGCGCTCGCGGCGCTCGTTTGGAGCGGCCAGCCCAGCGCGCCGGCGGAGCACGGCGGCGCTCTTGCCGTTCGCAGCGGATCGCTCGCCGTGAGCATCGCGGCGCTTGCATCCGGTATTCGTGAGGTGAGCCAAGGCGATTTCACAAAGAATCTTGCCGCATCGGACGGCGCGCTCTCCGACCTTGCAATCGCGATCAATAAACTCATTTTCGGCATGCGCGACTTCCTCGGTCAACTGCACGGCAGCGCGTCGCAGCTTGGGACCGCCGGCGGCGATCTGCTCGTCACCGCCTCAACCGCGCTTGCCGTTATCGAAGGCGCCGCCATCGCGCAGGGGCAGCTCGACGAAGGCATCGCGGAACAGTCGAACATCGTGGGACACGCTACGCACAAGATCTCACAGCTCACCGAAGCGATCGATGCGATCGCCGCGGCTGCCCGAGAACAAACTCGCAGTCTGGACGAAACGTCGCTGGCCGTAAACAACATGGCCAGTTCCATCGAGCAAGTTACGGCACAGGTCGATTCGCTCTCGTCGATTTCGACCGAAACTTCGCAAACCGCCGAGCGCGGTGGCGTTGCCATTCATACGATCGTCCAAGGCATGGATACGATTCGCACGACGATCGGGGATTTAGGCCGCGACATCAACATGCTCGGCAGCAACTCCGAGCAAATCGGCGATATCGTGAAAGTCATCGATCGCATCGCCGAACAGACGAATCTGCTCGCGCTCAATGCAGCCATCGAAGCGGCTCGCGCCGGCGAACACGGGCGCGGGTTTGCAGTCGTAGCGACCGAGATTCGTAAGCTTGCCGACGGAAGCGTGCAGGCCACCAAAGAAATCGCCGCGCACATCCTCTCGACGCAGAACGTCATCTCCGAAGTCGTCGGCGCCGTCGAACGACTGACCGAACGCGTGGAGGAGAGCGTCAGCAGCACCAGCTCGGCGTCCGGCGCGCTTCGTGACATCGTCGAAGCCGTGCTTTCGGCCAATCAGCAGATCGGCGAAATTTCCGCCGTCGCGCGCGCGATGAGCGGCAACTCGCATCACGTCATTCATTCGATCGAAGAGATCACGAAATCGGTTCAGCTCAACGTGAACGCCACCACGCAGATGTCCGCGCATTCCGGCGAAGTCACCGCGGCGTTCGAAAATATCGCATCGATCTCGTCGACCAACGCCTCGTCGGTCGAAGTGCTCACCTACGTTAATAAAGAAGTCACCGATGCCGCCGCGCGCATCGTCAGCTCCGTGGAGCAGATGAACGATTATGCCGGCCGAATCGGCACACGCCTCATGCAGTTTCGCCTGAGCGAACGCGGCACGGAAGGAAACTCGGTATGAACATCAGCCTGCGGACCCGTCTGCTCGGGACGATCGTCGGTGCAATCATTCTGTTCTTCGTCATCAGCGTGGTCGCCGCGCGAGTCAGCCTGCAAAAAGACCTGAGCGAGTTGGGCGGAACCGAAGTCGCCAACGGTTCCAATGCGTTCGGGGGATACTGGGACTCACGCCGCGAGCAGATTCGTCTGCTCATCACACAGGATGCAGTCGCGGATGCGCTGCGCAACGATTTACAGGCGCACAACGCGAAAGCGCTGCAAGACCAGCTTTCGAACATCGCGCGAACGTCGAACCTTTCGTTCCTGACCGTCGTCGACGCCAACGGAAAAGTGATTGCGCGTGCTAACAACGATTCGTTCGGATCGCTTGGCAGCAACGGCTACGTTCGGCGTGCGCTGACCGGCGAAACGGTCAGCAGTTCGGCGCTTCTCCCGGCTAGCGAACTGCAGGGCGAAGGGCTCGCACCGCAGGCCGCGACCGACATTAAAAACGCCGACGGCAAAACCGTCGGGCATTTAGGCGCGGGTCTGGCCATCGTCGCGGCAGCGCCGATGTCGGATCAGAACGAACGCACGCTCGGCGCGATCTACGGCGGCGTGCTCATGAACCACTTTTACGACCTGGTCGACCAGAGCACGCATGCGCTGGGCGGCCAAACGGCGCTCATTGACGGCAACGCGATCGTCGCCTCGACGATCAGCCAAGCCGACGGCACGCGCGTGGTCGACCTGCAAATTCCGAAAGCGGCCGAAATCACGCAACCCCAAGACCCATACGTGGGAAGCGATACCGAAGGCGGAACGGAGTATCTCGCCCGCATCGACCCGATCTTGAACGATCAGAATGCGGTTGTCGGCGCCCGCTGGTACGGCATCCCTATGGCACAAATCGCGTCGATTCAAAATCACCTGACGCAAACATTCGTGCTTTGGGGACTCGTCGCGATGATCATCGCGCTAGCGATCGCGGTTCCAATCGTCCAGCGCCTTTCGGCGGCGATTGGCAAGCGAAGCGAACAAGTCAGCGGCGCCGCAAAAGAACTCGGCGTTACCATTGTCGGCGGCGAGGTTTCCGGCGATCACGTCACCGCGACGAAGGCGGCGGTCGAACGGTCCGGCAAGTTGATCGAAGACATGGCCCGATCGGGCGCGACTCCGGATAAACTTGCGAATCTCAAAAACGTGAACGACGAGCTTTCCGGCGATATGATGGTGATCGAAACGCTCTCACAAGAGATGAGCGAACGGCTGCAGCACGCGGTGACGCGCGTCGCCGAGCTTACCGACGTCAGCAGGGGACTTGACTCGCTGGTTCACGGCCGAGCGACGTAGCACATCGTGGCAGACGTTGTCCTGTACTTCGCCAGCAACGCCGACACCATGATCGCCACCAAGGCGCTCAAAGATGCCGGCATAATCGCCCGGATGATTCCGAAGCCCGCGAGCGTTGCTGCGGCTTCGAACCTGTGCTTGAGCATCGACGCGACCGCCGAAACGTCCGCGTCGAATGCGATAAAATCCGCGAATATCGCACTCGGCGGCGTGATGAAGTAGACTCTTCAACCACCCTCGCGCAACACGCGCGCGTCCGCCAGCGATATTTCACGCGTACGCCCATCCTGTTCCACGACCAGTGAACCGCCCGTCGCGAGCCGAATTGCGCGTGCTTCGAACGGCTCGCTGCAGCCGTCCACGAGCAGTCGGTAACGCGTTCCCGGAATTGCGGCGGCCGCTTCCCAGCGCCGCGCAATGTTTTGCGGCGAACGTAAATCGTCGAGCAGCGCGTCGAAGCGCAGCAGGATGGTTGTTAGCAGTTCTTCGCGCATTACCGGTGACGCGTCCGAACAGAACGCGGGCGGCGGATCGATTGGGAGCGGCCCTCCGCGCGTGACGTTGACGCCGACACCGCAGCCGACCCAGGCACTGGCGCCCGTCACGCGCGAAACGCACAAAATACCGCCAAGTTTACGACCGGCGTACAGCAGATCGTTCGGCCACTGAAGTTCGACGGAAACACCGTGACGCGCTAGCGCATCGCGCAACGCCAGTGCAATCCAGAACGGAACGATCCACAAATCGCGGGCGAGAATCGGCGTAGGGAGCGCCGTGGTAAACAGCAACGCGCTCCCGGGCGGGGCGACCCAGACGCGTCCTTTTCGGCCGCTTCCGTGCTCTTGAAAGTCCGCAACCACGGTGAGGCCGCGCGCGCCGTTAGAGCCCAATTCGCGGGCCACGATCTCGTTCGTGCTGCCGACCACGTCGAGTTCGCGTATCTGCGAAAAACGCGTTGCGCGCAGAAGTTCTCGACTTTCATCGTAGCGGCTGGGCATGGGCGCGCTTGTTCGCCGCAGGGTTCCGCGGACCCGGCCCGTATGAGACCGCCGTTATGGCAATTGAACGTACGTTGATTCTAGCCAAGCCCGACGCCGTTTCGCGCGGTTTGGTCGGCGAAATCATTACGCGCTTGGAGCGCCGCGGCTACATCATTACCGCGATGAAGCTCGTGCAGCTCGATGGCGAACGCGCGCGCAAACATTACGGCGAACACGAAGGCAAGCCGTTCTTCCAGGGACTCGTCGACTTTATCACCAGCGCGCCGCTCGTTGCACTCGCGATCGAAGGTGAGAACGCGATCGACGGGTGCCGTCAGCTCATGGGCGCGACCGATCCGCTCGTCGCAGCGCCGGGAACGATTCGCGCTGACTACGCGCAGTCGATCGGTCGCAACTTGGTGCACGGCAGCGACAGCAAAGGCAGCGCCGAACGCGAGCTGGATATCTTTTTCGAGAAAAACGAGTTCGTTACGCGCAAGCACGATCTCGAACGCTGGGTCTTGGAAAAGTAAGGCGATGGCGCTGGAATCGCTGCGCGGCGCCGGGCGCCCGCTCATTGAAGGCGTGCACGCGCGCGAGGTGCTCGATTCTCGCGGTAATCCAACCGTTGCGGTGAGCGTTGCGACGAGTTTTGGCTCGGTCGAAGAAGCGATGGTGCCCTCGGGCGCATCGACCGGTGCGCACGAAGCGGTCGAATTACGCGACGGCGATGCGAAACGATACGGCGGTAAAGGCGTGCTGCGCGCGGTATCCGCCGTCAACGACATTCTCGGGCCTGCGCTCGAAGGCTTGGACTGCACCGCACAGCGTGAAATCGACGAACGGTTGATTGAAATTGACGGAACGCCGAACAAGAGCAAAGCGGGCGCAAATGCACTGCTGGGCGTGTCGCTGGCGGTCGCGCGTGCTGCTGCGAGCAGTTTTTCGATGCCCCTCTTTCGGTACTTGGGCGGTCCCTCCGCATCGACGCTTCCGGTCCCGATGATGAACGTCATCAACGGCGGAAAACATGCCGAAGGCGCGCTGCAATTCCAAGAGTGCATGATCGTCCCGATTGGGGCCGATTCGATGCGCGATGCGATACGTTACGGAGCCGAAGTCTTTCATGCATTGGGCAAACTGCTGCACGAGCGCAACCAGCCCACGCTGGTCGGCGACGAAGGCGGTTATGCGCCGCGACTCGACACGCTCGATGATGCGATGGATCTATTGGTCGAAGCGATCGGGCGCGCCGGGTACGAGCCGGGGACCGACATCGCGATCGCGCTCGACGCAGCCGCTACGGAATTCTTTCAAGACGGCAAGTACTTCGCGCAATCGAAAGATCGAGGGTTTTCGCCTGCGGAAATGGTGCGATTCTACAGCGATCTCATCGCGAAGTACCCGGTCGTTTCAATCGAAGACGGCTTAGGCGAGGACGACTGGGAAGGCTGGCGCGCACTGACCGAAGCGATTGGATCGAAGTGTCAGCTTGTCGGCGACGATATCTTCGTGACGAACACCCAGCGGCTCTCGCGCGGCATTTCCGAGGGCGTCGGCAATGCCGTTCTCATCAAAGTGAATCAAATCGGGACGCTTACCGAAACGCTCGACGCGGTCGACATGGCGCACAAAGCCGGATACCGCTGCGTCATATCGCATCGGTCGGGTGAAACCGAAGACACGACGATTGCCGACATCGCCGTTGCAACCGGTGCCGGCCAAATCAAAACCGGTTCGCTCTCGCGCAGCGACCGGATCGCCAAATACAATCGCCTCATGGCAATCGAGGAAGAACTCGGCCAAGCGGCGCGTTACCCCGGCGGCAGTGTGTACCGGTAAGGATACCGTGGGCTGCCTTTGGAATAGGTCCGCGCCGGGCCCGTAGCTCAGCGGTAGAGCGGCCGGCTCATAACTGGTTGCGCGTAGGTTCGAATCCTACCGGGCCCACCAATTGGGTTTAGACTCCTTGTGCGCTGTGGAATGACACAGCATGCAAGGAGTCGTGCTTTTCCGCTCGGTGGCGGCATCCGTTCTCATCGCCGGCTTGGCGGCCTGCAGCAGCAGTCATCCCACCTCGTCGGGCCAGACGCCTTTACCGGCGCAAACCTCGCTCGCGCAAGCCGGCGCGACACGAGCACCGGACAATGCGAAAACGCGCCTCGTGAAGACGCACTACACGATCACCTCGGCGAAAACGTCCAAGGGGATTACGTTTAGCGTGTACGTCAACGGTCAGCCGGGCCCGTCGCTCAACACCGCCGGCGGCAGCACCGACATCACCAACCTCGTGGGTGTAGGGCACAACACGATCGTCGTCCGCTGGAAAAAGGAAACGAACACGGGCGCTGGCACGCTGACGATCACCGCTAACGGCAAACCGCTGATGGCCGAGATGGTGCGCCCCAAAGACGCGGTGACCGGTCAGAAGTCGGTCTCGGTTAGCGCCAAGTAGGCGGATCGCCAACCCGAGAAAAGGCCGGGACCCCCAGCGATGCGAATACGGGGGAGCCACCGCGGCGCCATCGTCTATCGGTTAGGACAGCGCCCTTTCAAGGCGCAGAGACGGGTTCGATTCCCGTTGGCGCTACCACTACGACAGAGCCCGTGAAGCTATAAAATGCGATAACCACGGGCTTTTTTGCGCACTGCATTTTGAC
>JALYTZ010000075.1 GCA_030854025.1 Vulcanimicrobiota bacterium | reverse complement strand
CGCTAAAGCGCATCTGCGCGAGCCGATGCCGCGCGAACCGGCGGATTTCGAGCGAGTCTACCGTGAATTTGCCGAGTCGATCGCGCCCTACCCGGCGGGAAACGTCCATCCGCGTTTTTTCGGCTGGGTGCAGGGAACCGGAACGCCATCGGGCGCGATCGCGGAGATGCTCGCAGCGACGATGAACGCGAACGTGGGCGGCCGAGATCACTCAGCCGTCTACGTCGAACGGCAAGTCATTGCATGGTTCGTGCAGTTGTTCGGATTCCCGGAAAGTGCGAGCGGCATTCTGGTAACCGGCACGTCGGCGGCCAACCTCATCGCGCTGCTCGTCGCGCGCACCAAAGCTTGCGGCGCGCAGGTCCGCGAAGATGGCGTGGCCGGCCACAAACTCGTGGGCTATGCATCGTCTGCGACGCATGCATGCGTGCGCCGCGCGTTCGAAGTCGCCGGACTCGGCTCGGCGGCGCTGCGCGTGCTGCCTGTCGACGATGCGCACTGCGTTCGTCCGCACCTGGTTGCCGAAGCGGCAGCGCGCGATCGCGCCGCCGGGTACACGCCGTTCTTCCTAACGGGAAACGCGGGAACCGTCGACACCGGCGCAATCGATCCGCTCGACGAGCTTGCCGATGTCGCGCGCGCGCATGGGCTGTGGTTTCACGTCGACGGCGCGTTCGGCGCTATGGCGTACTTGGCACCTTCACTGCGTTCGCGTCTGCGCGGCATCGAACGCGCGGATTCTATCGCATTCGATTTTCACAAGTGGCTGCACGTTCCGTACGATGCCGGGTGCGTGCTCGTGCGCGACGGCGACTTGCATCGTGCGACCTTCGCGAGTACCGGCCCGTACATTACGCGAATGGCGCGCGGAGCGGGAGCCGGAACGCCGTGGTTTACCGATTTCGGTCCGGAACTTTCGCGCGGCTTCCGCGCGCTGAAAATCTGGTTCACGCTCAAAGAACACGGCACGCGCAAGCTGGGCGAGGCAATCGAGCGCAATTGCGCGCAGGCGCGTTACCTGCAGTCGCTTATCGAAGCCGATTCCCGCTTTGAACTGCTGACGCCGGCAACGCTGAACATCGTGTGCTTCCGCTACGTCGCGCCGGACATCACTGACGACGCCCTCGACGCATTCAACGACGAGCTGACGATTCGGCTTCAGGAAAGCGGACGCGCCGTCACGTCCTCCACCACGATCGCCGGCCGCCGCGCGATTCGCGTCAACATCACCAACCACCGCTCCACAAACGCAGACTTTGACGAGCTCATCCACGACCTAGCCAAAATCGGCGACGAAATGCCCCGTCCCTCGACAAGCTCAGGATGAGAAGGTTGCATGCTCGAAATTACAAGGTTGCGTTATTTTTTTGGTAGTGGGCGGGCTGGGTTTCCGGCGACGCGGACGCCCGGGGGGACGTCTTTTGTGACGACGGCGGATGCGCCGGTCATGGCGCCGTCGCCGATTGTGACCGGGGCGATGAGCGAGGAGTTCGAACCGATGAAGACGTTGCGACCGATGACGGTCGCGTTTTTGTTCTTGCCGTCGTAGTTGCACGTGATCGTGCCGGCACCGATATTGCTTCCTTCGCCGATCTGCGCGTCACCGAGATAACTCAGGTGACTGGCTTTGACGCCGGTCGCAAGTTGTGAGTTTTTGACCTCGACGAAGTTGCCGATGTAGGTCCGATCGGCGAGAACGGCATGGTTGCGCAGGTGCGCGTAAGGCCCGACTTTGACGTCGCAGCCGACCGTGCTGTCGATGATAACGCTTTCGCGGACGATTACGTCGTGCGCGAGCTTCGCATTCGAGAGGCGGGCGTTGGGACCGAGCGTGCAGCGTTCGCCGATTTCGGAAAGCCGCCCGATCGACGTGTTGGGATAGATGACGGTATCGCGGCCGATTTGCAGTTCGGGTTCGAGATAGGTCGTGTCGGGATCGACAATCGTTACGCCCGCGCGCATGTGCACGTCGCAGAGCCGCGCGTTCATTTCTTTGCGCGCGCGGGCAAGTTCCGTCCGGTCGTTGATGCCGAGCACGCGCTCGTGCTCGTTGACCGTGACCGGAGCGACGCGCTCGCCGTCTTTGGAGAAGATTTCGACCATGTCGGTCAGATAGTATTCCGACTGCGCGTTCTCGTTGCGTAGCTTGACGATTCCGGCGCGTAACGCTGCTTCTTCGAAAGCGTAGATGCCCGCGTTCATCTCGTCGATCCGCATCTCGTCCGGTCTCGCGTCCTTGACTTCGACGATGCGTTCGACGGTCGAACCGTTTCGTACGACGCGACCGAAATTCGACGGCAACGGCATTTTCACGGTCACGATCGCCAAGTGCGGTTTCGTACCTCCATCTTCGAGGGAGAGCACGACCTGACGAAAGATGCCTTCGTCGACCAACGGCATGTCGCCGTACGCAACCACGATGCGACCGTCATCGCGCGGTTCCAGCGCCCCGAGGCCGATCTGCACGGCGTGACCGGTTCCGTGCTGTTCGGCTTGAATGACGCTGCGGGCGCCGAATTGCTCGACGAGCGGATCGAGTTCCGGATTGCTCACGACGACGATCTCGTCGACCCCGGCTGCGCGCAATGCCCGAACGACATGCCAAAGCAGCGGCCGTCCGCACAAGTCGTGCATCACTTTTGGAACCGCGCTTTTCATGCGCGTGCCTTTGCCGGCCGCCAGAACGATGGCGCGCACGTTCATGCGGTGATGCTCTCCTCATCGACGCCCCGAGGCGCCAGCGCTTTCCAAACTTTTTGCTCGGCTGCGCTGACGCCGCCAAGTAGTTCGAGCGCGGCACGCAAGCGCTCCCGCACGATGTCGCGACCGAGCAGCTCGATCGCATCGTACAAGGGAACCGACGTCGCGCTTCCGGTAATGGCGATGTAAAACGGCCGCACCACCTCGCGATACTTTCGCCCGATCGCCTCGGCTACGCTTTTGAGCACGCGTTCGATCGCCGGCGTTTCCCACACGCGCACTCCGTCGAAATCCCACATCGCAAGCTGATACGCTTTTTTTAGCGACTCGTCGTCGAGTTTGTTATCCCGCAACTGTTCGATCGTGAGCGGTATGCGTCCCGAAAAAAAGAACGCGAGAAGTTGCCCAAGGTCACTCAAACGTTCGATGCGCGGCTGCGCGAGCTCCGCAATGCGCTTCAACCGGCTGGGTTCGAAGGCCCACTCGCGCACGCGCTGCTCGAACTGATCGGCGGATAGCGATTCGCGCAAATAGCGCCCGTTAAGCCAGTTCAGCTTCGCAACGTCGAACACCGGACCGCCCAGCGAAATATGCTCGAGCGCGAAGCGTTGAATCAGCGCATCCAGCGTCATGACTTCTTCGCCTTCGGCCGAATTTACCGCGAGCAGACCCAAAAAGTTGAGCAGCGCTTCCGGCAGATATCCCATGGCTTCGTAAAACAGGATGCTGGTCGGATTCTTGCGTTTGCTCAGTTTGCTCTTGTCGGGATTCCGCAGCAGCGGCAAGTGCATCAGCGCCGGCGCTTCCCACCCAAAATACCGGTAGAGCAGCACGTGTTTGGGAGCCGAGCTGACCCACTCTTCGCCCCGAATGACGTGCGTGATCTCCATGAGATGGTCGTCGACGACGTTCGCGAGATGGTAGGTCGGCATGCCGTCGGACTTCATCAAAATCTGCATGTCGACGGTGTTCCACTCGATCTCGATCGGGCCGCGGCGCAGATCTTCGATCACGCACACGCCTTCCGACGGCACTTTCATCCGTACGACGAACGGCTCGCCGCGCGATTCGCGCTCGGCCACCTGCGCGGGCGTCAGTGTCGCGCACAGTCCATCGTACCGCGGCGGCATTTTTGCCGCACGCTGCGCGTCGCGCATCTCTTCCAAGCGCTGCGGGGTGCAGAAGCACTTGAACGCATGCCCGTCATCGAGCAGACGGCGCACGTGCTCGGCATAAATTGCCGAACGTTCGCTTTGGCGATACGGACCGTGCGGTCCGCCGGTGTCGGGGCCCTCATCCCACGTCAAACCTAGCCAATGCAGTGAATCGAGGATCGATCGTTCCGACTCGGGGGTGCTGCGAGCGCGGTCGGTGTCCTCGATTCGCAGTACGAACCGGCCGCCGTATTTTTTCGCGAAACAGTAATTTACGAGCGCGACGTACGCGGTTCCGACGTGCGGTTCACCGGTCGGCGACGGAGCGACCCTGGTTCTTACGTTCAACGTGAAATCAGCCGACCAATTCGCGACGGCGGCCGCATTCGCGCTGAACGAAGTTGATGATGTTGGAGAGCGGCGCTCCGGGTGTGAAAATTTCCCGCACGCCCTTGCGCCGCAACTCGTCGGCATCTTCGGGCGGGATGGTTCCCCCGCCGAAAAATACGATGTCGTCGGCGCCCTGCGCGCGAAGCTGATCCACGATGAGCGGAAACAGCGTCATGTGCGCGCCCGAGAGAATCGAAAGCCCGATGCCGTCCGCATCTTCCTGAATCGCAGTCTGCACGATTTGTTCGGGGGTCTGGAAAAGTCCGGTGTAAATCACTTCCATTCCCGCATCGCGTAGAGCGCGCGCGATAACTTTCGCGCCTCGATCGTGACCGTCTAGGCCGGCTTTCGCAACGATGATGCGCAGCGGCCTAGGCATGGAGTTTTTTATCGCCCGTCTCGACGGTATCGAGGGCGCGGCTCAACTGCAGTGCCTCCTCGAGTTTACGCGTGACTTCCTGAAGCGTTGCGCGAGCGGTTTTCCGTTCGCAGTCGGTATCTGTACGCATACTATAATTAGAACGCAGCGCGTTCCGTATATCTCCCATAGACGGCGACCATCGCGTCGACGATTTCTCCCTCGGTTGCATAGGCGTTGACCGCGTCGATGAGGTGCGGCATCACGTTGTCCGCCGGATCCTTGCACGCGGTTCCCAGACGTTCGAGCGCGCGCTGCACGGCGGCATCGTCACGGCTGCTTCGCACGGCTGCCACCGCGTCGGCTTGGCCTCGCTCGATCTCCTCGCCGATCCGCAAAAGATCCATTGCGCCTTGCGTCTCGTCTTTTTCGAACGCGTTGACGCCCACGACGATCCGCTCCTTGGTTTCGAGGGAACGCTGATAGCGATAGCTGGCGTCGGCAATTTCGCGCTGGAAAAACCCCGCCTCGATCGCTTCGATGACTCCGCCGTACTCGGCGATCTGCTTGAAGTATTCTTCGGCTTGCTTTTCCATTTCGTCGGTAAGCGCTTCGACGTAGTACGAGCCGCCGAGCGGATCGACCACGTTGGTGACGTTCGTTTCGTACGCAAGCACTTGCTGCGTGCGTAGCGCAATCTCCACGGATTTTTCGGTGGGCAGCGCGAGCACTTCGTCCATTGAGTTGGTATGGAGCGATTGCGTGCCACCCAGGACCGCAGCCATCGCTTCGAACGCCACACGGACGATATTGTTTTCGGGCTGCTGAGCGGTCGCGCTGCAGCCGGCCGTTTGGGTGTGGAAACGCAGCTGCCACGAGCGCGGATCTTTCGCGCCGTACTGTTCTTTCAAGCGGCGGGCCCAAATGCGGCGCGCCGCGCGATACTTGCAGATCTCTTCGAAAAAGTCGATGTGCGCGTTGAAGAAAAACGACAGACGCGGCGCAAATGAGTCGACGTCCATGCCGGCCTTCATGCCCGCTTCAACGTATGCGAATCCATCCGCCAGCGTGAACGCCAGTTCTTGGACGGCCGTCGAACCCGCTTCGCGAATGTGGTAGCCCGATACCGAGATCGAGTTCCACCGCGGCATCTCGTCGCGGCAAAAACGCATCATGTCGACCAGCACCCGCATGTGCGGACGCGGCGGAAAAATCCACTCTTTTTGCGCGATGTATTCCTTGAGGATGTCGGCTTGAATCGTTCCGCCGAGCTTCGCGCGCGCAATGCCTTTCTTTTCGGCGGCGGCAATATACTGAGCGAGCGCGATGCACGCCGGACCGTTGATCGTCATCGACGTCGTAATGTCGGCCATGTCGATGCCGTCGAAAAGCTGTTCCATGTCTGCAAGCGAATCGATTGCCACGCCGCACTTGCCGACCTCGCCGCGTGCATGCGGGGCGTCGGAATCATAACCCATGAGCGTCGGCATGTCGAACGCAACCGAAAGACCGTGCTGGCCTTGCGAAAGCAGAAAATGATAGCGCTCGTTCGTCTGGCGGGCGTTTCCGAATCCGGCAAACTGGCGCATCGTCCAGAGCCGGTCGCGATACATGTTCGGATGGATGCCGCGCGTGTACGGATATTGCCCGGGCCAGCTCAGGTCGCGACCGAGATCGAGATGCTGCACGTCGGCCGGTCCGTAAATCGGTTGTACCGGAAGATCGGAAAGCGTACGGTCGAGTGCGCCGGAGCCGGGACCTTTACGTCCTTTGCCCTTAGCGGCAGCCGCTTCGTACTGCTCTTTCTCGTGCACGAACTCGTTCGTCGGTGGGGCGCCGAGCCCGCTCGGACGCTCGATCATTTTGGCCAAGGTCGTCTCTTCCTATAGGGAGGCTCTGCCGGTGAGCAGCGTTCCGAAGCATTCAACGCCCGCAGCGTATTTTCCCAAGAAGTCGCGAAGGCTGGCAAGCGCCAAGGTCGGAGGCCGCCAGACTTCCTTACGTCAGGCCCTTTACCGCAGTCCGGTTCCGCGGTGGGCGAACGGGGTCATCGGTGACGTCGCCCGACACACGGAACGAATGAAGGATACGCTCGGCCGTTGCGTACGGGTCGAGTCCGGCGTCCGTTTCGCCCAGCAGCAGTTCGGATTCGAGTCGGCGTTCCAGCCGGCCCAGCACGAGCTGCCGGACCTGATGCACGAACGCCTCTTGACGTTTGATCTGCAGTTCGCCGCTCGTGCGCAGGTACGCTTGATGCTTTTCAACGGCCATCCAAAGCGCATCGATTCCCTCGCCTGCGAGTGCCTGCGTCATGACCAGTTCCGGCACCCAGCCTGAAAAGTCGAGCATCTCCATCATCGAACGAATTTCGCGCTTGAGCTGATTGGCCATCGGGTGGTCGGCTTTGTTAACGACGAAGATGTCGGCGACTTCCATAATGCCCGCTTTGAGCACTTGAATCGAATCGCCGCTGCCGGGTTGAAGTGCGACGATCGTGGTCTGCGCGAGTTCCGCAATCTCGATTTCGGATTGACCGACGCCCACCGTTTCGATCAAGATCACGTCCTTGCCGAATGCGTCCATGAGCAGCGCGGCATCGGCCGTGGCGCCCGCGACGCCGCCCAAGTGTCCGCGACTCGCCATCGAGCGGATGAAGACATCCGCATCGGTGAAATGTTCGGTGAGCCGGATGCGGTCGCCCAGCAGCGCGCCGTGCGAGAACGGCGAGGACGGATCGATGGAAATCACGCCGACCGTCTTGCCCAATGCGCGCGCCTTGCGGACGATGGCCGAACCGAGGGTGGATTTTCCGACCCCCGGCGGCCCGGTTAATCCGACGGTGAGAGCGCGACCGGTTTGCGCGTACAGTTTGCGCACGAGCGCATTGCCTCGGCCGCTCTCGGATATCGAAATCGCCCGCGCCAAAGCGCGCGGTGAACGTGCTGCAAAGTCGCGCATCAGCGCTGCGTAGTCGTCGTCGGCCAAAGCGCTACAAGGATTGCCGCCGCCCGGCGCGCGGACCTTCCTGCACGAGTCTACGAGTTTTGGATGACTCCGATGCCGCCGTTGGTCGTGGAAAGTTTCACGCTTCCCGCACCGTTTGCGGATGCAAACGGATTGTCGACGGCTCCGTTCGTGGTTTCGGTGCGGACGCGCGTATGGAAACCGCGCGGAACGTTCAGCTTTATACCGCCGTTCGTGGTGGAAATATCGATTGCGGGGGCTGCAGCCGATGCGAGCGATGCGTGAATTGCGCCGTTCGTCGTATGAATGCTAAGCGACGGGCCGCCGCCGGTCACGAGAATTCCACCGTTCGTGCCGTCCACCGAAACCGGCCCGGCCACGTTTTCAATCTGCGTACCGCCATTAAGGGAGAGCACGCTCAAATGCGCGCGCGACGGCACGTGGACCTCGAGATTCACCTTGGGATACGATCCGGCAAAAGCGTGCAGCCACCCAAATAGCCCATGCGCCTGCGATCCGGCGGTGCCTAGTTGCACTCGCACCGTCAGCGTCTGACCCGCCTGGTCGACGGAAGTCTTCACGACCGATGCATCGCCTCGGATTACCGTCTGCGCGAGCGTTACCTGCGGCCGGTCCCATCCTACGACGTGCACTTCTACGTCACCGCCGTAATTGAGCGACGACGTGTCGATTTTTATGGTGCTTGACGGCGCGACCATATACGCTTGACGCGGTGCACCGGCTGCCGCCGACGCGACGGCCGTGCCGGCGAGCATGCCGGCAACAGCAAGAATCCTAAGAAATCGCATTGCGGAATCCCTTTCTCACCAATTTCTACGAACGACTCGGGGCTTTGTTTCAGCCGCCGAGGGCTGCCGCGGGACCGAGCGCGAAAGACGGGTTCGTTGCTCGGAAGATTTTTTGCGTCGGCTGCCGCGGTCGCGTTCGCCCTTTCAATCGTCTCGTCTCCGGCGCTCGCACAAAATCAGAACGTTTCGCTGCCGATGACCGGCCAGCGAGCGCGACCGATTGAAGCCGCTTCGCTGTTCCATACGCTCTTTAACGATTTCTACGAAGAAAGCGACGGCACGACGTACGTTGCGACCGGCGACATTCCGGCCATGTGGCTTCGCGATTCGTCCGCGCAGACGATGCCGTACGTTCGGTTTGCGCCGTTCTATCCAATCCTTTCGGTTCGCGTAAACGCGGTCATTCAGCGCGAAGCACGGAACGTTCTAACCGACCCGTATGCAAACGCGTTTCAAGCCGACTATCACGTTTGGGAACGCAAATGGGAAGTTGATTCCCTCGCGTGGCCCGTTTTGCTCGCATGGACGTACTGGCGCGAAACCAACCAGCGCCTGCTGTTCACACCCAAACTCCACGACGCATTGCGAAAGATCGTAAAGACGTATCACTGCGAGCAGCACCACGAACGCTGCAGCCGCTACTCGTACGCATACCCGGTCATTACGAAATATGCGTACAACGGGAGCACCGGAATGATTTGGGACGCCTTCCGGCCCTCCGACGATGCAGTTGCCTACCGGTTCAACATTCCGCAGGAAGCGATCGCCGTCGTGGCGCTGCAAGAGATCGGCGCGCTATCGCGCGCGGGCTGGCATGATGCCGCGCTTTCAAAGGCGGCGCTGGACCTTGCCGCGCAAGTGCAAGTCGGCATCGAACGGTACGGCCGCATCTTCGACCCCGCACACGGCGGATGGATGTACGTGTATGAAACGGACGGCCTCGGTCACGACAATTTTATGGACGACGCCAACGTTCCGAATCTTACGTCGCTGCCGTTTCTCGGCTGGTGTGCGAGCACCGATCCCACGTATCTCAACACGCGCGCATTCGTGCTTTCAAAAAAGAACCCGTACTACTTCTCGGGGCGATACGCCGAAGGATTGGGCAGCCCGCATACGCCGCAGGGATTTGTTTGGCCGCTCGGCATCATCGCGCGCGCGCTCACCGCGACTTCCAGCGCCGAAGTCGATCAGAGCATTACGACGCTTGCCGAAACCGACAGCAAAGACGGCCTCATTCACGAGAGCTTCTACCC
>JALYTZ010000059.1 GCA_030854025.1 Vulcanimicrobiota bacterium | reverse complement strand
CGTACGCGATGCACGCCGCCAGCACGCGGGCGCCGGGCGGAATGTCGTCGCCGCGCAACCCGCCCGGTTTTCCCGTGCCGTCATACCACTCCGAGCGCGCCGCCAGCACCGGCGCAAGTTCGGCGACGAGCGCGCAGCGTCCGACTAAGGCCGCCGAAGCCGACGCGTTTTTTGCGCGCGATGCAATTCCCAGGCGCGCGAGAGGATCGAAATGGTGTTCTTCGGCGGCGGCAGCATGCAACTCGCCCGATCCAAACAACGCCGACGCAAGCGCCAGCATGCGGGTGCTGCGCTCGTCGAATCCAAGCGCCGAAGCGATCCCCGCCGCGCGCCGGCTGATGCGACGCCAGCGGTGCGGCGTCCCGTTGTGTTCGTCGATGCGATCGGCGATTAGTTCGATGAGGTCGCGTTCGGCCGTGCGGCCCGTTTCCAAGGATCCGGGCGGAGCATCTACGGGATCGATCTCGCCGCCGGAGCGATGGAACCACATGACGAACGCGCGCGTCGCGTCGGGCGAAAAAGTTTTGCCGCTTTCTGCGACGATCGCGGCCAATGCTTCCTCGGGTTCGCCGCTGAAACGAACGAATGCATTTGCCGGCGCGGCAAACTGCGCCGGTTTCGGAATGGCGTTCCATCGAAGTTGATCGGGAAAGCCAGTCCCATCCCATGCTTCGGCTTGCCAGCGAACGATGTCGGCCGTTCCGTTCGGCAACGCGCCGATCCGTTCGCAAACGCGAGCCCCGGCAGCGGGAATATCCCAGCGCGCCATCATTGCACCGCGCTCGGGGAGCGGATTACTCTTTTGTAACGCAGCGTTTCCGAATGCTCCGGCATTGCGCAGCAGCATCGCCCAGTACAACGCGTGGGCGCTGTGGTCGTCGATCTCGTCGAACTGCGCGATCGCCAGCGCAACCGCCGCAGCGCGCGCGCCGCTGCCCGAAATTTCACCGGCCGTATCGTCGGCGAGAATGCCGAAGAGCGCCAGCACATCTGCTAGGGCCCCGCGGCCGAGGCTCGAATGGGCGCCTTGAGCTGAAAACAGCGTCATCTCATTCGTCCGTTTTTCTATGAGTATGCCGAAACCCTCACATATTGCCGCCGACGGAAGCGTTTCCATGGTCGACGTCTCCGCGAAAGCGGTGACGCTGCGGACCGCTCGCGCATGCGCCCGCGTCGTTATGAGCGCGCAGGCCGCGCAAGCGCTTCGCGAAGTAACGCTGCCCAAAGGCGACGCTTTCGTCGCGGCCCAGCTTGCGGGCATACTGGCCGCAAAACAGACCGGAAGCCTCATTCCGCTCGCACACCCTTTGCCGCTCGCGCAGGTGGATGTGCGGTTCGACTGGGACGGCGAGGTTCTCGCAATCGAGGCATCGGCGCGAACGTCCGCGCAAACCGGGGTCGAAATGGAGGCGATGGTGGCCGCGTCGATTGCTGCGCTGACGATCTACGACATGACGAAGGCAATCGACAAGGGCATTGTGGTCGAGTCGATCCGTCTGCTCGAAAAGACCGGCGGCAAAAGCGGAACGTGGCGCGCGTGAGCGAGCCGTTTGCGGTTGCGCTGGTCGTCCTTTCCGACCGTGCGGCCTCGGGCGAGCGCCCGGACGCGGTGCTTCCGATACTGCAAACCGGTTTGGGCGAAGCGTATCATGTCGTCAAGGCGATCGTGATGCCCGACGACGCCGCTGCCCTGCAAGCCGAACTGATCGATCTGTGCGACCGTGCAGCGGTCGCGCTGATTCTTACGAGCGGAGGCACGGGTCTTGGGCCGCGAGATCGGACGCCGCAGGCGACTGCGGCGATCCTGGACTACGAGGTGCCGGGAATTCCGCAAGCCATTCGCGCAGCGGCGGTTCCAAACGTTCGGACCGCAATGCTTTCTCGGGCCGTCGCCGGCGTGCGACACAAAACGCTCATCATCAATCTTCCCGGCAGTCCGAAGGCGGTCGCAGAATCGCTCGACACGATCCTGAGCGTCATTCCGCACGCGCTCGAACTCTTGGCCGGCGAACCGGCTGACGGCTGAACGTGAATTTCGCGCAGGCGCAAAACTATCTCGTGCGGACGATCAACGAAACGGTATCGCGCCGCGAACCCTACCGGCTCGACCGAATGCGTGCGCTCCTGCGCGAGTTAGACAATCCGCAGGATCGCTATCCGACCGTGCACGTCGGCGGCACGAGCGGAAAGGGCTCGACTTCGACGATGATTGCGTCGGTCCTGACCGCGGCGGGCAAGCGAACCGGATTGCACACCAAACCGCATCTCCATTCGCTCGTGGAACGCGCGCGCATCGACGGCACGAACATCAGCGAAGAGCGCTTCGGCGAACTGCTCGACGAAATGATGCCGGCGATCGAACGAACCAATGCCGCACACGGCCGGCCGTCCTACTACGAAACGGTACTTGCGCTGGCGTTTCTGCACTTCATGCACGAAACCGTCGGCGCGGCCGTTATCGAAGTCGGCATCGGCGGCAAGCTCGACGGCACGAACGTAATCGTTCCGCAGGTCTGCGTGATCACCAACGTCGGCCTGGATCACACCGACGTTTTGGGCGACACACTTGAAAAAATCGCCGCCGACAAAGCCGGCATTGCGAAACACGGCGTGCCGCTGATTTCGGCCGTCGAAGACGCCGGCCCGCGCGCGGTAATCGAGTCGGCTTGCGCCGCAGCCGGCGCGCCCTTTATTTCGGTGCTGGACGAAACGCGCATTCAATCGGAAGGCGTCGGATTATCGGGACAGCGTCTGCGAATAACCACCGCCCAGGAAACGTACGCGGTGGCATTGCCGCTGCTCGGTACGTTCCAAACGCGTAACGCCGCGACGGCAATATTGGCGCTGGAACGGCTGCCCGAAGGATTGCGTCCGGATCGCAGTGCGATCGAACTCGGGCTCTCGCGCGTGTTGCTGCCGGGCCGAATGGAATACTTCAGCGCTCACCCTGCCCTCGTCTTCGACGTCGCGCACAATCCGGACAAGGCCGCACATCTGGCCGCATCACTGCTCGCAACGTTTCCGGATCGACGTTTTTCGTTCGTGATTGCCGTGACCGAATCAAAAGACGCGCGTGAAATCCTGCGAGCGTTCGCAGAACTGCCGGCGTCGTTCATCTTCACGTCGTTCGATACCGAAGGGCGGACTGCAAATCGCCCGCAGCGCTTGGGAAACATCGCCGAGGAACTGGGAATGTGGGGGCGCGCCGTCGCCGATCCGGTCGAAGCGCTTTCCATCGCGCGGCGTAATTCCGGCGCCGACGACGTCGTCGTCGTAACGGGCTCGACGTTCGTCGTCGCGGAACTGCGAAAATGGTGGATCGATAACGTGCTCGCCGCTCCGGATCGCGCGCTGACGTGAACGCGACCGCGCGCGGCGCACTGCGCGTGCGTGGAAAAGACTTCCGCTGGGGCGCGCGCACTTACGTCATGGGCATCGTCAACGTGACGCCCGATTCGTTTTCCGGGGACGGTTCGGTGGACGTACGCGAATCGGCGGCTCGCGCGCGTCTGCAGTGCGTCCACTCGAGCGACCTGCTCGACATCGGCGCGGAATCAACGCGCCCCGGGAACGTTCCGATCGACGAATCAGCGGAAACGGCGCGGCTGCTGCCGGTCATTCGCGCCGTTCGCGCGGAGTTTCCGGACGTTCCGATTTCGGCCGACACGTACAAGCCGTCGGTGTTTCGCGCGGCGCACGCCGCTGGTGCCGACATCCTCAATTCCGTTTGGGGCTTGCCCGACGAACTGCTGGAAGCGGCGCTCGAATGCGGCAGCCCGGTGATCGTAATGCACAATAAATCGCAAGCATCGTATGCCGGCGACGTGGTCGACGAAGTAGTGGCATATTTGGGCGAAGCCGCGCAGCGGGGCGTGCGCGCTGGAATTGCGCCCGAGCGTATCGTCCTCGATCCCGGCATCGGTTTCGGCAAGACGGCGGAGCAGAATTTGGCGGTGCTGCGGTCGCTGCGGCGGGTCGTGGGGCTGGGTTTTCCCACGCTTCTCGGGACCTCACGCAAATCGACGATCGGCAAACTCACCGGACGCGAACCGGCGGACCGGGTTTTCGGCACCGCGGCGACCGGGGCGTTGGCCGTCGCCTCGGGCATCGACATCGTACGCGTTCACGATGTCGACTCGATGCGCGACGTCGTCAGTGTGAGCGATGCAATCGAACGCGGTTGGAGGCCGGCCGGATGGATCGAATAGCATTGCGCGGCATCCGCGCATCCGGCCGTCATGGAGCCAACCCCGGCGAACGCGAGCGCGAGCAGCCGTTTACAATCGACCTCGAAATTGAAATCGATTTGCACGTTCCCGAACGCAGCGACGCGCTATCCGATACCGTGAATTACGCCGAACTGCACGCTCGGATAGTCAGCATCGTGGAATCGACCTCGTTCGAACTGCTCGAACGGCTCGCAGGCGAGATGCTGCGCGCCGTCTTCGCCGACCCCCGCGTGCGCGCGGCGCAACTGACGCTCGCAAAGCCCGATCTGCTCGCGGGCGCCACGCCGTCCGTGACGCTTCGTCGCGAAAATGCGCGCTTCCGAAACGCTTTTCCCTAAGTCGGCCGTGACGCGCGCGGCGATCGGGCTTGGAGGAAACGTCGGCGACGTGCCGGCGACGCTAGGCCGAGCCGTAGCGGCGCTGTCGGCGCTGGGAAGCGTCGTGGCTGTTTCGTCGCTGTACCGCAGCCGTCCGTGGGGACGCCGCGAACAGGCGGATTTTTGGAACGCCGTCGCGCTGCTCTCCACCCCGCTCGAAGCGCCCGTTCTGCTCGCGCGTCTCAAAGAGATCGAACTGCGGCTCGGGCGAACGCCCTCGGTGCGCTGGGGAGTGCGCGCGATCGACCTCGACATCTTGACGTTCGGCAACGTACGGCTGGCGACGCCGGATCTCGAGATTCCGCATCCGCGCTTGCTGGAACGTGCTTTTGCGCTTGCGCCGCTGGCCGAGGTGGACGCTCGTTTCCGCGAATCTTTCGAAGCGCTGACCGCCGCCGAGCGTGAGTCGGTAACGCTTGCGGGGCCATTCCAACCCGTGGGCGAAACGCAACCGCTCATGCC
>JALYTZ010000053.1 GCA_030854025.1 Vulcanimicrobiota bacterium | reverse complement strand
CCCTTACCCGGCGTGGGTGCCGGGACGCCTTCGCCGTTCATCGAGCTTTCGGTGATGTTGGACATCGGGTCGGTTTTGGCGGTTTCCGCGCGGAGACGCGCTTCTTCACGGGCGCGCGCCGACGCTTCATCCGCCTCGGCCTGGCCGAGCACAAACTCTTTTTTCGCCTGGCCGGCGCTGCGCGCGAGTTTCGGCAGCTTGTCCGCACCAAAGAGCACGACCGCACCGATGACGATGATGCCGATGATCTCGGGGCTGAAGATTGCGAGGACGGGATGGATGGTCATGACGTGGCTCCTTACCTATTGTTCGACCGCGAGCGCATCGGCCAGGGTTACGAGTTCGGCCTTGGCCGGCCCGCTCTCGAGCGGTGCGAGCGAGCTTTTTGCCCGTTGGGCGTACTGCGCGATGTGTTCGCGCGTCCGCCGCAGGCCGCCCTGATCAGCGATTCCGGCAACGATTGCGGGGATCGCCGTTTCGTCGCCTCGGTCATACAAACGTTCGACGAGCGTTCGAAAATCGCCGCCTTGGCCGTCGAGGGCAAGAATTAACGGAATCGTCATCTTGCGTTCCTGAAGGTCGTTCCCGACCGGCTTGCCGATCTGGCCGGCGTCGGCGGTAACGTCGAGCAAATCATCGTGCATCTGAAACGCGATTCCGTAGTACATGCCGTAATCGCGCAGAGCTTTCACCGCAAGCGCGCTCGCACCGCCCATGATCGCGCCGCACTCCGCCGATGCGGCGAACAGCGAAGCGGTTTTCTTCATCACGATGTCGATGTATTGCGCGACGCCCACGTCCAGCCCGCCAAGCGCGCGCAGCTGCAGCACTTCGCCGTCGCAGATATCGGCAAGCGTACTCGAAAGAATGTTCGGAACCGGATGCGGGTACTGCGCCGTGACGTTTTTGAAAATCCATGCAAAGAGATAGTCGCCGGCAAGTACGCTGATTCGATTGCCGTAGTCGACGGCGGTTGCGTTGACCCCTCGCCGAGTCGACGCATTGTCGACCACGTCGTCGTGGATGAGCGTTGCGACGTGGATCAGTTCCATGTACGCGGCCAGCGGTAAATGCTCGGCCGGATCGCCGCCGTTCGCTTGCGCGGCAAGCAGCGTCATGCGCGGGCGCAGGCGCTTTCCGCCGGCTGCGAGCATGCGTTTTACCGCTTCGGTGATCAGCGGATTGTCGGTCGAGAACCGATCGCTGAAGAACTCTTCGATCAGCGCGTACGTGCTCGCATCGTCGCGCGCGCGTTCGATCACGGAGCCGTTCCGTAGTGGATCGCAATCGCGCCGCCCATCAACGGAACGTACTGCGAGTCGACGAAACCGGCGCGCACGAAACGCTCGCGCAAATCGCGCGCGTTCGGGTGATGCGTGAGCGAACTTGGAAGATACGCGTACGCCTGTTTCGATCCGCCAACCATGCCGCCTACCAGCGGCACCATCTTGTAGAAATACAAATCGAAGGCGGCTTTCCAGAACTTGTTCGGGGCCTTGCTGACGTCGAGGTTGACGAATCGCGCGCCGGGCCGCAACACTCTGCGGATTTCAAGCAGCGTCGCGTCGATGTCGACCACGTTGCGCAGACTGAATCCCATCGTTGCGCCGTCGAATTCGGCGTCCGCAAAAGGCAGAGCCGCGACGTCGGCCTGTACGAAATTCGCTGCGTCGCGCGATTCGCGCTTCGATCGTTCCCGGGCGACTTCGAGCATGGGCGCGGTAAAATCGACGCCGGTCACGTCGAGCGTGGCATCGGTGCGCAACAGATGAAAAACCAGGTCGCCCGTGCCGCAGCACAAGTCCACGATTCTTCCGCCGACGGGCGGACGCAGAATGGCGATCGCGCGTTTGCGCCAGCCTTCGTCCATTCCCGCGGTCAAAACGCGATTGGTCCGGTCGTAGTTCGGCGCGATTCGCGCGAACATGTCACGGACGAAAGCGCCCTTGTCGGCGTGCGGCGAATGCGGAGTCGGCGTTACGGTCATAGGGTTGGGCTACGCTTTCCAACCGCTCCGCTCGGGCCCTGCCGTCGCGGGCGCGCTCCGGCTTGCCTGCCGCGACGTTTGTCGGTATGGAACGCCATGATCGCCCTTTCTTCGCGCGACGCGCTCTTTTCGGCGATGCGCTCGGCCCGTCGTATCGATGTCGGCGCATATATGCTCGGCAGCGGCGACGTTCTTGACGCGATCGAAGGCGCGCTCGAGCGTGGCGCCCGCGTCACCGTGCGGATCGAGGGCACGCCGTTCGGCAACGCGGGAGGGGTTGGCCGAGCC
>JALYTZ010000034.1 GCA_030854025.1 Vulcanimicrobiota bacterium | reverse complement strand
GTGCTCGAGACGCTCGCGCACGCGACTGGCTCGGACGAAGTGCATCTCTTCGCGCACTGGCTTCCCGACGACGCGACCTGCGCCGCGCTAGCGCAAGCCGGTATAACGCTGGTCGTTCATTCCCTCGATGCTATCGAACAGGCGGCACTCGTCGCCGAGCAGCGTCATCAGCGCTGGCCGAGCCGTCGGGCGGCCTAGTAGCCCAGCCTTTCACTGCGTGGTCTAAGGGTGAGGTGCCACGATGCACCGTAGAATGATTACGATGCAGCCTGCGCGCGTGGCGGTCGTCGACGACGACCGATTTATCCGGGAGATGCTGGAGCTTGGTTTGAGTCGCGAAGGCTTCATCGTCCGGACCGCCGCCGACGGGCAGGCGGCGCTCAATTTGGTTCGAGAGTGGGAGCCCGAGGTTATCGTTCTCGATATCATGATGCCGAAAATCGATGGCATTACGCTGCTGCCGCTTTTGCGTGAAGTGACCCAGGCGCCGATTCTCATGCTAACGGCTAAGGGCGAGACGGGCGACAAAGTCACGAGCCTAGCCGGCGGCGCCGACGACTACCTCGTCAAGCCGTTTGTTTTCGAAGAGCTGATCGCGCGTCTCCAAGCCAAGCTGCGCCGTCCGCAGTTGATCGAAGAGAAAGTGCTGCGATGGCACGAGGTGTCGACTAACCCCGATACTCGCGAGGCCTGGCGAGGGCGTGAAAGCCTGGATCTCACGCAGCGCGAATTTGATTTACTCAATGTTTTCATGCGTGAACCGCGCCGCATATTCAGCAAAGATCATCTCCTCGAATTGGTCTGGGGACACGATTTCGAGGGTGGGCCGAATATCGTTGAAACGTACATCTCGTATCTGCGGGCAAAGCTGGATCGGCCCGACCAGCCGTCCTTTATTCGCACGGTCCGCGGCGTGGGGTACGGCTTAGCGCAGTGAGACATTCAGTTGCGTCTCGTTTAGCGGCGCTATACACGCTGCTGCTTGGCATTACCGTCCTGCTGGTAATCGTCGCGTCCTCGATCGCACTCGTCATTGAGCTGGCCGGTTTCACGAACGACGTGCTGTTCGCCAAACATGAAGAAGCGCGCAATCTCACCATCCAATATCTCGCCGAAGGCCTTTCACTCAAGCAAGCCGCACCAAAACTCGTCGACGACTTAAGCGGAATCGGCGTGCGCATCGCCGTGTACGATACGAACGGGAATTTCTTAGGCGGCGATCGGAAATTGCATCCGCGCATTCTCGCGCTCGCCGTGGCCCACAAAATCGAACTGCCGCCGGCGCCCGATTCGTTTACGCAACTCGGAAAGATGCTCGAACCGATTCCGTCGATGAAGACCGCCGTTCCGTCGAAAACCGGCGCTTCGCCGGGTCGACGCTTGCCCGCGGGCGATACGACCGTCGGTACGAGCATTTATCACGACAGCGAGGCTCGGCGCCAGCTGCTGAGGAACGCGCAAGTCCCCACCGAGCATCTCTCGATCACGGCGGTCGACGGCGGGTACATTGCGTTCGCGCCAAGCCCGTGGCTTATCTTCATCAATCTCGTGCCGTACTGGCGCCTAATTATCACGATCGCGATTGCCGCAGTCCTCGTCTCGTGGTTCATCGGCCGGTACTTTTCGCGCCATGCGCTCGCGCCGCTCAATGAAGTTACGCAGTCGCTGCAGGCCCTGGCGGATGGCGACTACACCCAGCGTCGCTTCGTTACGGCCCGTGGTGACGAAATCGCATTCTTAACCGGAGCCTATAACGATGCCGCCGCGAGCGTCGCCGCAGCCATGTCCGAACGCCGGCAGACTGAAAATCGCATGCGGCAATTCGTTGCGGATGCGGGCCACGAACTGCGCACGCCGTTGACCGTTATTGCCGGCTACATCGACGTGCTGCGACGCGGAGCGATCGAGGAGCCCAAGGTGGCCAAGCAGATTCTCGGCACGATGGCGCTTGAAAAAGAACACATGCGCGGGCTCATCGACCGTCTCATGCGGCTCGCTCGTTTGGACGCTGAGGCGCCGCCGGCACGGGAGCCGGTCGATGTCGAGCGGTTGCTGCAGAACCAAGTTGCGGCGGCCAAACGGCTGGACGACGACCGCCGGATCGATTACAGCATCCGCGATGTGCCCGAAATTCTGGCCGACAAGGGCGAGCTGGGCGAAGCGCTCTGGAACTTGGTCGAAAATGCACTGAAGTATGCGCCCGGTGCCGCCGTACACTTAAGCGCGTACCGGAACAACGGAAGCACCGTCTTAAGCGTTCGCGACGAGGGACCCGGGATGAGCGAGTCCGAGCGGATTCACGCCTTCGAGCGCTTTTATCGCGGCGATGCCCGGGGCGAAATTCCGGGAACGGGCCTCGGGCTTGCAATCGCGAAACGCGCGGTCGATCGCATTGGGGGAACGATCGCAATCGACAGCGCTCCGGGACATGGTACGACCGTTACCATTTCGCTTTAATCAGCGGTTAACGGTATCTCAGCGAGTTCCCATTCTGGGTGTGATAGAACAACCTAAAATGATCCGCCGCTTTCTCGCTTACGCACTATGCGCCGCAGTCTTTTTCGGCGGCCTTCCTATCGTTGCATCCGCGCAGTCGGACACCGGGGAAATCGACATTGCGGTAACCGACGCGACGTCGAAGGCGCCGGTCGTGCTGGCACGCGTGCTGCTCGACGGAGCGGTGATTGCCAACGAATTTACTGATGGAGCCGGCAAAGTTCGCTTTACGGACGTGCCCAACGGCATCTATCGCGCTCGGGTCGCCGCGCGCGGCTATCAAACCGTTACCTCGAACAGCTTTGAAGTACTCAACGGGCGGGCGGTCGCGGTGACGGTCGCGCTTGGCCAATCAAACGGCCCGCTCAAAATCATCGGTTCCGTCGAAGCGAAATCCAGCGCTACGGTTTCGACCACCACGATCGACGCCAACAGCGCGCAGCGCAAGCTCTCAAATGACCTTGCCGACGCCCTGGGCAAACTCTCGGGCGTTTCCGTGACGACCTCGAGCAACGATTCCGACGCGACGCAGACCATTTCGCTAGAAGGACAGGATGCAAGTCAGACCGCGTTGACGCTTGACGGAATTCCGCTCAATGCGCCCGGCACCGCCGGCGATCTGCGCCAGATCGGCTCGGATCTTTTTACCGGATTGTCGGTGAGCTTCGGGTCGCAAATCGGCGGTCTCGCGGGCGGCGTGAGTTTTCGTACGCTCGATCCGACGATTTCCTGGGAAAGCGCGCTCACGTTAAGTGTCGGCAGCAACGGAAAAAACAACTACGCCGCATCCGAGTCGGGTTCGGTCGGAAAGCTCGGCATCGCCGCCATGCACACGTACCGCTCCACACCAAGCTTGCTTGACGGCCTCATCTATAAAGATGCGAGCGGGCTGTCGTACGACCATCAAGGCGACCGCGATTCGAGCGGAACGACGGCGAAGCTGCGCTACCAGCTCAGTGACGCGCAAACGCTCACGGGCATGTTCCTTTCATCGACGAACGGCGCGCAGTCGGTCTGCACGCAGTTTACC
>JALYTZ010000030.1 GCA_030854025.1 Vulcanimicrobiota bacterium | reverse complement strand
GGCTTGAGATTGGCGCTTGCGTGATCGGCCAAGACCGCGATGTAGCCGGGTGGAAGCGTCGGCGCGTTGGTCGGTGTTGCCGAAGGCTGGGCGGTCGCGGTACCGGCCGGCGCTACCGATGGCGTTGCGGTCGAGCGCTGTAGAAAGACGGGTCCATTGGTGGCGTTGGCCGCCGGGGTTGGGGTCGGGACCGGCGGCGGCCCCGACGGGGAAGCACTCGGAAATGGCGTCGCGTAGAGATGCTGCGGACCGGATGGTGCCGGCGGCAGCGTCGGAGCGGTGCTGGGTGCGGCCGATGGCGACGGCGTGTCCGGTACCGGCGAAGGCGGAGTGACCTGGGCCAGCTGCGCCTCGCAGGACTGCCCGTTGAGCAGCGCCAGCGCCCGTTGCGATTGCACGTCGGTAAAATCGGGGTCCGATGACGCCTGCGCCGGCACGAACCCGCTTGCAAATGCGAGCATGCAGGCAATAGCCAAGGCTGCGCGATGTCGAACGAACGAACGGTGCACGATGGTTAGCGCTCTTCGAACCAGAGCATGGCGAAGCCCGCGATTCCGAAGACGATATTCGGCAGCCACGATGCGAAGTAGGGGTTCAAACGATCCGTGCTGCCCAGCACCGAGAAAGCCTGGTAGAGCAGGTAGTAGATGAAGAACGCGAGGATCGCGAAGGCGATTCCGGCGGTTCGTCCCTTTTTACCGAAGCGAATCGCGAGCGGCAGTGCGATGATCACGCCTATGAACGAGGCAAACGGAAACGCCGTTTTGCTGGCGAGATTCACCTCGAGATTCCCGAGCGCCTCACCGCCCACGCCCTGCGCCTTGAGTGCGGACACCTGGGTTTTGAGCGCTTTACTGTTCATCGTGTACGCGTCGCTGTTCACGCTACTCGTGAACTGCGCGGCACTCTCGGCGAGCGGCAGTCCGATCGAAGCGTGATCGACGTGGTTTTGCGAAGTCATATAGCCATCGGGGTTATAGCGCGTTTCAATCACGTCGTTCATGACTAGCGTCGCCCCGTTAACGCGGGCAGTTTTTGCCTGAAACGTCTCGTTCCAATAGCCTTCGCGGCCGGGCTTGAATACCTGCACGCCCATCATCGTTTTGCCGTCGGCAAGGACCTGGCTCACGAAGAAGACGTCGTTGGTGTCCGGATCTTTGCGGAAGAACTGCGGTTCGATCGGCAGCGCGGCGGTGTGGTAAATGATCTGATAGAACGTGCGCGTCGAAAGCTCTACCGACTTGGGGGCGACGTACTCGTTTGCCAAATACGCGAGGCCAAACGCGACGAGGCCGAACACAATCGGAGTTATGCATAAGCGCCAGAGCGAGGTGCCCGCGGTGCGAATCGCGGTGACCTCGTTGTCCGCAACCAGCCGCCCCATGCCGAGCAGCGTCGCAAACAGCGCGGCGAATGGGAACGCCATCGGAATCGACTGCGGGATGCGGAAAATGACGAAGCGCAACACTAAAAACGGCGGAGCGTGATTCTCGATGAGATATCGTGCCGCCAAGAAGAAAATGTCGAACGCCCAGAACAGAAAGAACGCGCCGAACGCAAAGACGAACGGCCCCAAAAATTCTCGCAGCACGTACGCATCGAGAATTGGGAGCCGGATCGGAGAGCGAGAGAGTAGCGGCGCGGAGCGCGCTCCGGAAACCGAAGCCATCCGGGAGCTAGTTCAGCCTAATAGTTGTGGTAGGCGGCGAGCACTCGAGCGACGTACGCGCGCGTTTCGCTATACGGCGGAACGCCGTGGTACTGATCGACCGCACCCGGGCCCGCGTTGTATGCCGCCACCGCGAGTTCGGTGTTGTTGCCGTAACGCTGCAGCAAACCGTGCAGGTAGCGCGAACCGCATTCGACGTTCTGCTCGGGCTCGAACGGATCGGAAAGCCCGCACGCTGACGAGGTGCCGGGCATCAACTGCATCAAGCCTTGCGCGCCGACCGGACTGATTGCATGCGGGTCGCCGTTGGATTCGGCCATGACGACGGCACTGATGAGCGCCTGCGGCACGTCGTTGCGCGCCGAAGCGTCGGCCACGAGCGCCTGAATTTGCTGGGGTGAAAGCGCGTCGGGGGCGTACGGCAAATAGCCGGCTCCGCCGCAGCCGTAGAGTAAGCTCAAAAGGGCGAGACCCCCAAGCAGCCTCTTCATCGTAGGACGCCTTTTCTGCGCGGCCCCAACCCGGCCTGCGTTGGGACCAACGGCTCACAGAATCTGAATACTTCCTGAACGCTCCCCGAACGAATCCCGTTTCTGACCAAGTTCAATGGAACGATAATCCCGGGTTAAACGCGCCTTAATCGTGTTCCACTACACTTCAAGGCGAAGGACCGCCTTGCGGCCTCTCGCTCGCTCTTATAGCACGTTGGAGTACGATTTTTTAATGAAACGCATACTCGCTGTCGTCCTGATGGGCGCAATCGCGGTGCCTGCGGCAGCACTAGCCGACTCGCAGATCACGGCAGCCGGCTCGACGGCGCTGCTTCCGCTCGTGAAGCAGTCGGCCACGGATTACTCGACCAAGCACCCGGACGTTAAAATTTCCGTTTCGGGCGGCGGATCGTTCGTGGGCATCGCGCAAGCCAGTTCGGGCGCGGCCGACCTGGGCGACTCCGATGTTGTGGCGCCGGGAAATTCGGGCTTGGTAGACCACAAGGTAGCCGTCGTCGGCTTTGCGATCGCGGCGAACCCGTCGGCCGGGGTGACGAACCTCTCCGCGAAGCAGATTCGCGACATTTTTGCGGGCCGCGTGACGAACTGGAAACAAGTCGGCGGCAGCGATCGTCCGATCGTCGTGATCAATCGCCCGCGCAACTCGGGGACGCGGGCGGTATTCACGTCGACGATCATGGGCGTTTCGCAGATCGCGGAAACCGGCTTAACGCAAGACAGCTCGGGCGCCGTGATCGCGACGGTCGCGAGCACGCCGGGCGCGGTGACCTACGTCGCACTGGGCTACACCAAAGACAAGCCGGTTAACGATATCAAGATCGGCGGCATCGCGCCGACGAGCGCAAACATTCAGACCGGCAAATATCCAATCTGGTCGTACGAGCATATTTTTACCAAGGGCAAAGCCAGGCCCGACCTCGAGTCCTTCATCGACTTTATCGCGCACAACACGGACGTGCTCGCAAAGCTCGGCTACATCCCGGTGAGCACTATGAAGGTGCACGAAACCAGCCGTTAACGCTTACTGTCGCGCGGCACGTTTGTACGCGGATTCGTGGGTACAACAGGCACGTGCTGAAAGCGGTTTTGCTTGTGGCGACGTGCCTGCTCGTGTGTGCGGCGACCGCACGCGCGGCCCCGTCCGTCGGCGCCGAGCTGTACGGCACGAACTGCTCGTCATGCCACGGCGCTAAAGGTCAGGGATCGATCGACGGCCCGCCGCTGATCGGCAAGTCGGCGGCGGACGTGCATTTCATGCTCGACACTGGGCGGATGCCGGCGGCCATTCCAAACGAACAAGAAATGCACAAGACGCCGAAGTTCACGGGAAAACAGATCGATGAAATCGTGGGCTTCGTGATGACGTTTTCACCGAACGCCGATCACCGTCTTCCGGTGGTGGGTCCGGGCAACGTCGATCACGGTCGCTTGCTCTTCGCCGCGAATTGCGCGCAATGTCACGGCGTGACGGGGAGCGGTGCGTCCGTGGGATATGCGAACGTCGCGCCGCCGCTCGCATACGCGAGCAAAATGCAAGTCGCAGAAGCCATACGCATCGGGCCTGGCGTGATGCCGCGTTTCGGCACCGACGTTTTGAGCACGCAAGACGTAAGCGACATCGCGCGCTACGTCAACTACCTGCAAACGCAAACCGAGAACCCCGGCGGCCTCGCGCTCGCGAACATCGGCCCCGTCGCCGAAGGCTTCATCGGCTGGTTCATCGGCCTGGGCGCATTAGTGCTGCTCGTTCGTCGAATCGGAACGACGAGCTAAGAACGGCGACGCTGTGCTATTAAGTCGGTAATTATTCGATGAACTCGTAACGCGTTGCTCTTCCGGCGCCTTCGGATCGAAGAACGCCTTTTTGCACGAGGTCGGATAAATCACGCTGCGCGCTTTCACGTGAGGTTTGTGCAAGTCGCTGCCAGTTTTTAGTCGTCATGGCGCCTTTGAAACCGGGCGGGACGTGGGTCAGCGCTTTACGTTGCCGATCCGTGAACGTTACCGAACTGTGGCGCGCCCAAAAATGTACTTGCGTGCAGCACTGGCCCGAAGGTGGCCATAGCCTTCTCAATTGCGCTTCGATAGCATGACGGCGCCAGCGTCGACCGCAGTCATTGGGGCGTGCCGCACGCCGAGCCGAGTCGCCACCGATGACCGTACCGCAGCAGAATCTAAGCTTTAGCCTCCACACATCTACTAATCGCTCCGCCTCGCTACACCTTGCATATGGTGGGTTGCGCAGGTATAGTGGTGCAAAGTGGTGCGTGGTGGTGGCTAGGGGAGGATAGATGCACGCGGAGTTACCGCGCTTTACGGGATCGGTGGAGCATGCTCTTGACGACAAGGGCCGGCTTATCGTTCCCGCGCGTTTCCGCGAGCGTTTGGGCGCCGGCTTCATCTTATCCATCGCTCAGCCCGACCCGTGCCTCCTGCTCTACCCAATGCCGACCTGGGCCGGTTTTTGCGATCGACTCGAAGCGGCGCCCCGCAAGGACGACCGGTACCGCCGGACCGTCCGCTACCTCTTCGCGCACACCGAGGAAGTCGCGTGCGACGTCCAAGGCCGGTTGCTCATTCCAAACGCTCTGCGCGCTTACGCCCATATCGAGCGCGACGTGGTTTCGGTCGGTTCGCTCACGCGGGTGGAAATTTGGGCCAAGGAACGCTTCGGCGACCACGCTGCCCCGGCGGGGGACGAGGTGGCCGATTTCATGGCCGACCTCGGACTCTATTGAAGACGGGGGGCGCGCATGAGCCACATTCCGGTTTTTTACGAACCGGCGCTGGAGTATTTGGCGATCCGGCCGGATGGGATCTACGTCGATGCGACCTTCGGCGCGGGCGGCCATTCGAGTGGAATTTTACAGCGGCTGGCGGGTGGCCGGCTCATCTCGCTGGATGCGGACCCATCGGCGGCGGCTGCCGCCGATGCACTGGCCGCTCCGGCTTTCTCGTTCGTGCAAGCCAATTTCCGCGAGATTTCGACGGTGCTCGACCGCTTGAACGTCGAGTTCATCGACGGAGTTTTATTCGACCTGGGGGTTTCGTCAATGCAATTGGATGAAGGCCGGCGCGGGTTTTCGTTCCGCGAAAACGCGCCGCTCGACATGCGCATGGATCCGGGCGCCGGTAAGAGCGCGTTGGACGTGCTGATGACCGCAAGCGAATCGGAGCTTGCGGACATCTTTTTCCACTACGGTCAGGAGCGCGCAGCGCGCCGAATCGCCCGCGTCATCGTGGCGCGCCGCACGAACGGCACGCTGCCGACTACCACGCTTGAATTCGCGCAGATGATCAGCGGTATTTTGCATCGTCCCGGCAATCGCGAGCGCATTCACCCGGCGACCCGCGTGTTCCAAGCTCTGCGTATCGCCGTCAACGACGAGCTTGACGCGCTCAAAGACGGGCTCGACTCGGCGGTCGGACGTTTACGCGGGGCCGGACGAGTCGTTGCCATCAGCTTTCACTCGCTCGAGGATCGCATCGTTAAGCACGCGTTTCGTGAAGACGAACGGCTCGACGTGATCACTCGACGGCCGGTATCGCCCTCGGAAGACGAGATCGCGCGGAACGCGCGCGCGCGCAGCGCGAAACTTCGGGCCGCTCAACGCAAAGCAAGCTAGGAAGGCACTGTAACCATCATGCTGGCTGCACCACAACAGTACGAAGCACGGCCCCGCATCACGAACGTTCGCACCGCCAAGAACGCAACGCACAAACGCCGCGCGCGTACTGCGCGCGCGCAGTACGTTGGCATCTCGCGTTTTTGCGCCGGCCTTGCCGTCGTTCTCGCAATGGTCATGATCTACGTCATGCTGATGGCGCATCTTACGAGCATGAACTACGCGCTTTCACGCGCCGAACACCAGCGCGCGGACTTGCAGGCGCAGTCGCTGCGTTTGGATGACCAACTCGCTCGGTTACGCTCCGACGAGAGGCTCGCGGCGATTGCGGCCCGTTTCGGCATGCGCGATCCGCAGCAGTTTGCCGTCGTTAAGCTGCCGCCGTCGAACATTTCGCACGATCGCACGCGCCTCGCACTGCTCTCTACGTTTGCCGGCTGGCTAGGATCGCGCTGACAGCTCGATCCGAAGCGATCTAATCATGCATCAGCGGCATTTCGCGCGAATCGCCCCCCGGCGGGCGAAGATCGTGTTTTACGTGTTTCTTACGCTGGCCGCGTTTCTCGTATGGCGTCTGTGCAAGGTACAGATGCTCGATGGTCCGGTGCTTGCCAAAGCGGCGTTGGCTCAGCGCTCGGACAGCATCGAAGTGTTCGCCCGTCGCGGAAGCATTCTCGATCGCGAAGGCAACGTGCTCGTTCGTTCGCTGCCGTCCGAATCGGTGTACGCAGTTCCTCACGACATTGCCGATCCAGATCGCGCGGTCGCGCAGCTTCGCTCGGTCTTCGGCAAACTCTCGCCTGCGGTAGCCGCGGGTCTGCACGACCGGCATCGCTGGTTCGTATGGATCGCTCGTAAAGTCACACACGATCAGGCCAATCAGATCGCGGCACTCGCCATTCCCGGCGTTGCGCTCAAAGAAGAAGAGACGGGCCAGCGGGTGGACACCGCCGGACAAATCGCTTCGACGGTTCTCGGGTTTGTCGGCTTAGACGAGAACGGGCTCGACGGCGTCGAGTATTCGTTCGATTCGCTGCTCCGCGGCACGTCCGGTAAAGTGATTCTGGAAACCGACCAGTTCGGGCGTCCGATTCCGTTTGGGCACGAGCGTACGGTCAAACCCGCCAAACCGGGCATGACGGTACAGCTTACGCTCGACTCGTACCTGCAGTACGTCACCGAAACCGCGCTCGACGCACAGGTGAAAAAGTGGCACGCGGAAAGCGGCACGGCGATCGTCATGGACCCGTGGACCGGCGAAGTATTGGCAATGGCAAACTCGCCGCACTTCGACCCGAATAGATTTTGGACGTTCCCGGCCGCATCGCTGCGCGACCGGGCGGTCATGGACGCGTACGAGCCGGGCTCAACGTATAAATTGGTAACGGCGGCGGCCGCGCTCGACAGCGGCAAAGTCTCGACCGCTTCGGAGTTTCCGTCGCACGACACGCTCGAAGTCGGCGGCCGCACCATCCACAACGCCGAAGACGGCTTTATGGCCGGTTCCGGCAGCAGCGAAACGCTCGAAGAAATCATTGCCAAATCGCACAACGTCGGCGCCGCGGAAGTCGGCATGGACATCGGCGGCAAGACGTTTTTCGCGATGGAGCAGCGCGCCGGTTTCGGCGAACAAACGAAGATTGGACTTCCGGGCGAAAATCCGGGAATCGTGCCGCCGCCGCCCGAGTGGAGCGGCAGTTCGCTTGCGACGATGTCGTTCGGCCAAGGCGTTTCGGTCACGCCGATTGCGATGGCGCGTTTTTATTGTGCGATTGCCGACGGCGGCGTGCTGATGCGTCCGCGCGTCGTTCGCGCAATCTTGGATGCACAGGGCAACACCGTTTACCGCTACCATCCTGAAGTCGTCGATCGCGTCTTTTCCAAACGTACCGCGCAGACGCTGCGGTCGTATTTGCGCGCGGTCGTGGTGCGAGGAACGGGCGATCCGTCGGCCCAGGTGCCCGGATATGCAACGGCCGGCAAAACCGGAACCGCGCAAATCGTGGCTGACGGGCGGTACGAACCGGGCGCGTACGTCGCGTCGTTTATCGGCATGATCCCTTACGTGCATCCGCGCTACGTCATTTACGTCAAGGTCGAGCGTCCGAAGGGAGCGATTTACGGCGGCGTGGTCGCCGCTCCGGCCTTCGTACAGATTGCAAAGGCGGCGATGATGCATTCGGGCGTCATGCCGCGCTTGGTCCCTCCGGCCAAGGCGCCGAAGTGAGTTTGATGGCCGTGCCGCGTTCGTTGGGTTTTCCCGCGTTGCTGGATGCGCTGGGTTCCGCAAAGGACGTGCGGGGAACCGGCTCACCGGCGATAACGAGCATTGCAATCGATTCGCGCGCCGTCGCACCGGGAGCGCTCTTCGTTGCACTGCGCGGCGAACGCACCGACGGGCATCGATTCATCGCGCAAGCCGTTATGTCGGGCGCCGCTGCCCTCATCGTCGAAGACGCCGCTGCGGCTCCGGCGCAGATTCCGACGATCGTCGTTCCCGACACGGCGCGCGCGCTTTCGCGCGCGGCCAATGCGCTGTTCGGCCGTCCGACTCTTGGCCTTACCGTCGCCGGGGTTACCGGAACCAACGGCAAGACGACCACGGTGCAAATGCTCGGCTCCATCTTTACCGCGGCCGGCATTCCCGCCGGAACGATCGGCACGATCGGCGCACGCTTCCAAGACCACGAGTGGGCGCTGGAAAACACGACGCCGCTCGCAGTCGAACTGTTCGCGCTCTTCGCGCAGATGCGCGATCTCGGCGCGCGCGGTCGCCATGGAAGTTAGTTCGCATGCGCTCGCGCTTTCGCGTGTCGACGACGTGCGGTTTCGGATTGCAGCGCTCACGAATATAACCCGCGATCACCTCGATTTTCACAAAACGGTTGAAGCCTATGCGAACGCGAAGCGACTGCTCTTCGAACGCGCGGAGCGCTGCGTTTTTAATGCCGACGATCGGCTCGGCGAACTCTGGGCGCGTGAATTCCGCGGAAGCAAATCGGTTCTCACGTACGCGTTGCGGAATTCAGCCGACGTACGTGCGGATCCGATTGACATTCGCCGCGACGGAAGTACGTTCGAGAGTGCCGGTATGCGTTTTACCGTTCGCATCCCGGGCGCGTTCAACGTCTCGAACGCCCTGTGCGCGATCGCCGTGGCGCGTTCTCTCGAAATAGACGATCGGCGCACGGCCGAAGGGCTGGCGTCGCTCGAACGCGTCGCGGGGCGCATGGAACGTCTGCACGGCGGCGGCGTCGACGTAATTGTCGACTACTCGCACACGCCTGATTCACTCGAAAACGCGTTGCGCGCGTTGCGGGAAACGACGCGCGGCCGGCTGTGCGTTGTATTCGGATGCGGGGGCGACCGCGATCGCGGGAAGCGCTCGTTGATGGGAGCCGTTGCGGCCTCGCTGGCCGACTTCACATACTTGACCTCGGACAATCCACGCAGCGAAAGCCCGCGCGCGATCGTCGACGAGATCGCCGCCGGCGTCGGCAGCGCCCCGCACACAATCGAACTCGACCGGCGCACCGCCATTCGCGAGGCCGTCGCAAACGCACGGGCGGGCGATGCGGTTCTGGTCGCCGGTAAAGGGCACGAGACCTATCAGATCGTCGGCGCCGACGTGCTGCCGTTCGATGACGCCGCGGTTTCGCGCGAGGCGCTCGCGCTCAAGGAACGGGCGCCGCAATGAACCTCACGCTCGACGCAGCGGTTGCCGCCACCGGCGCAAGCGTGCGGAACTCCGAACGATTTCCCGCGCAGCTTCGCGTCGTCACCGACACTCGCACGATCGAAGCGGGCGATACGTTTCTCGCGTTGCGCGGCGAGCGCTTCGACGGTCATCGGTACCTCGCGGAGGCGGTAGAAAAGGGCGCATCCGCACTCGTCATCGACTCAGCCGGCGCGCAGGTCGGAAACGTACCGACCATGCTGGTCGAGGATACGAAACGCGCGTACATGCGATTGGCCGAACGCGTGCGGCGCGAGTATCACGGATGCGTCATTGCAATCACCGGCAGCGCCGGAAAGACGACGACAAAACACTTTCTGGCGCAGCTTCTCGGGGCGCATTTCGGCCCGTCGAACGTGCTCGTCTCGCCGGCGAACGAAAACAACGAAATCGGCGTAAGCAAGCTGCTGCTTCGTGCCGACGACGCGTACGATGCGATCGTCGTAGAAATGGGCGCGCGTCACCACGGCGACATCGCCGAACTGGTGGCGATTGCGCACCCGCACGTCGGCGTGCTGACCAACGTCGGCGAAGCGCACCTCGACATCTTCGGCTCGCACGAAAATTTGGCGAATACGAAGTGGGGTCTGTTCTCCGAGGGCGCACAAGCGGTGCTCAATGCAAACGATCCCGTCTCGATCGCGCGCGCGGACTGCCTTAGCGTCCCGCCACGCTGGTTCGGCGCGGGCGAACCCCAAGAACAGCCGGGAGTCTACGTCGTGGATGCGCGGACCGTAGCAGTTACCGACGGAGCAGTCCCCCAGCGCTTGCGGGTGGATTTCACCGCTCCCGGAGCGCACAATTGTGCGAACCTGGCGGCGGCAATCGCCGCAGCGCAAGTCGCCGGCGCGCCGATCGAACGCATCGTTCCGGCGATCGACGCGCTGACGCTCCCCGCCGGGCGATACGAAGCATTCCAAGTGCCGGGATTTCCGCGCATGATCTACGATGCGTACAACGCCAATCCGTCCGGCATGCTTGCGACGCTCGATGCATTCGCGCTCGAAGCAGGCGCTCGCCGAATCGCAATTTTGAGTTCGATGGCGGAACTGGGCGCGCAAAGCGCGGAAATGCACGAACAGGTCGGCGAACGCGCGGGCGCGCTCGTCGACGTTCTGCTCGTCGGGGGCGAACACGCCGGCGCGCTTGCCCGCGGTGCCGCACGCGCAGGGCTTTCCTCCGAGCGGATCGTTCCGTTCGCGACGAACGCGCAAGCTGCGCGCTGGCTTCGAGAACAAGCCGGCGAAGGTGACGTCGTGCTGCTGAAAGGATCGCGCATTTATAAGTTAGAGGAAATCGTCCGGGAACTACACGACGCATGACGCGCAAGCTGCACGTCGAACGGCCCGAGCTGCCGGCCGGTATCGTCGCCATTCCGGTGCGCACGCCGCTCGTGCGGCCAAACGCCGACTTGGCCGGTATCGTGCACGATGCCGTGAGGAATATCGGTCGTCCCGGCGACGTGATCGCGCTTTCGGAAACCGCCGTCGCAATCGCGCAGGGCCAAGCGGTTCGCGCGGAATACGTGCGGCCGAGCAGAATTGCGTACGCGCTCTCGCAGCATGCCGGCGCGCTTGCAACGGTCAGCCAGCCCGAGTCACTGCAGATCGTTATCGATCAAGTCGGCCCGTGGAAGGTTCTCTATGCCGCCGCAATGCACGTGGCGGGTCGGGCGCTTGGCAAACGCGGGTTGTTTTATACGATTTTGGGCGAGGCTATCACGGCGATCGACGGCTACACCGGCACCATGCCGCCGTTTGAAACCGCGATCGTCTTCGCGCCCCAGCAGCCGAGCGCGTTCGCGCAGTCCGTCTACGAACGAACCGGCATCGCCTGTGCGATCGTCGACGCAAACGATTTGGAGAAAGCCAAAGTGCTCGGCGCATCCGCCGGGCTCAGTGCGACGCGCATCGAGTTTGCGCTACTTTCGAATCCGCACGGCAACGGCGACGAACAGACGCCGATCGTCGTGCTGAAGTGGCGTGGAACCGGCCCAAATCCGCTATTTGAGGCAAGGGCATGATCGTATGGCGGATTGCCGTTCCGCTCGTCGTGGGATTTCTCGTTGCTTTAGTCGCTGGTGCGCTCATCCTACCGCTGCTGCGCCGGAGCCAGATTCGTCAGCATGCGTACGAAGATGCTCCGCCAACGCATCAGACCAAGACCGGGACGCCGACGATGGGCGGCATCGTTTTCTTGATTGCTTTGCTCCCCATTCTGATCGACGTGCGCTCGCCGTTCGTCACGTCGCTGTACCTCTTAGTATTGGTCTGCGGGTTCGTCGGCCTCATCGATGATGGACTCTCGATAACGCACGGTAGAAATCGAGGTCTAAAAGCGCGTACGAAGTTTCTGGCAACCGCACTGATCGCGATTGTCTTTTTGCGCGTCATTTACAATTCGTACGCCCCGCTTCCGCGGGACGTGATCTTTCATGCCGGGGCGTACGTGCTGTCGGTGCCGCACTGGCTTTGGCTGCTTCTGGGAATCGTCGCGATTACCGGAACGATCCATGCCGTCAACTTGACCGACGGGCTCGACGGCTTGGCGGCCGGCACGACGATTCCGCCGGCAATCGTGCTCGCCGTGCTCGGATTCCAATTCGTGATTCCGGCCGCCGCCGAGGCCTCGCTGCTCGTTGTCGGTGCCTGTTTTGCTTTTCTGATGTATAACAGGCACCCCGCTACGATGTTCATGGGCGATACCGGTTCGCTCGCGCTCGGCGCGGCGTTATCCGGGGTGGCGATTCTTACGGGCGAGATGCTACTGCTGGTCCTGATCGGCGGCGTATTCGTCGTCGAAGCGCTCTCCGTGATCGCTCAAGTAGCATATTTCAAACGCACGGGCGGCAAGCGCATTTTACGCATGAGTCCGCTGCATCACCATTTCGAACTGGGAGGCTGGCCCGAAACGACCGTCACTCGGCGCTTCTGGTTCGCCTCGGCCGCGCTCTCCGCGATCGGATTGGCGATCGTTCGATGACCAAATCTGAGTCCCCGATGACCTTCGACGCGCGGGAAACCATTCTCGTCATCGGCTTGGGCAAGAGCGGTCAGTCGTCGGTCGAAGTGCTGCGTTCACGCGGCGCCGCCGTCTACGCGGTCGACGAAAAGCCGCTGAGCGAGATCGGTGACGTCGTTGCGCGGATCGAAGCGCAAGGAGCGTCGTTCACAGCACCCTCGCAGCTCGACGACGTCCTGCCGAACGTTACGTCGGCGGTACTCTCTCCGGGCGTTCCGCTCAATGGCGCGCTCGTGCGCCGCGTGCAGAATGCGAACGTTCCGGTCTTCAGCGAAATCGAAGTTGCCGCGCGACTTTGCAAAGCGCCGATCATCGCGGTATCCGGTACCAAGGGCAAATCGACCACGACCTCGCTCATCGGGCATCTTTTGCGCTCGTGCGGCAAATCGGTGCGCGTCGGCGGCAACATCGGCAACCCGCTCATCAGCGAAGTGCTCGGCGCGAGCGCGGATGATTGGGTGGTCGCCGAAGTATCGTCGTTTCAATTGGAGTCCATTCGCTCGTTTAAACCGCGAGTCGCCGTGCTTCTCAACATCTCCGCCGATCATCTCGATCGGTACCACTCGATGGACGAGTATGCCGAAGCCAAGTACCGGATTGTTGCCAATCAAGACCGCAACGATACGTTCGTCGGCAATCTCGACGACGTGCGCGTGGCCGCACTTCGTTACTGGGAAGGCCCGAGCCGCCTACATGCGCGGGCGCTGTGGTTTTCGGCGAAGGAGAAAAATCAGCACGCTGCGATGTATCTGCGCGAGCGCAGCATCGCGTATGCGCCGGTTACGGGCGATCCTCGTCCGCTTTCGATCATGCTGTGCGACGAGATTCCGCTGGCCGGCGAACACAACGTGCAGAACGTCATGGCCGGACTGCTTGCGGCGCTCGCAATCGGACTGGAGCCCGCCGCTCTGCGGGAAGCCGTCATGAGTTTTACGCCGATGTCGCACCGGCTCGAAACGGTGGCCGACATCGGCGGTGTGTTGTACGTCGACGATTCAAAGGCGACGAATCCAGGCGCGGCGATTGCGGCCTTGCAAGCGTATGACCGGCCGATCGTTCTTATCGCCGGCGGCATCTCGAAGAACACCGACTTCGCCGAACTCGGTGCGGTTGCCGACCGGCGCGCAAAAGCCGTGGTGCTCATCGGCCAGGCTGCCGACGCGCTCGGCGCCGCGACGCGGCGATCCAAGACGGTGCGCGCCGAGTCGATGGGCGAGGCCGTCGAACTTGCTCGTTCGCTCGCCGAAGAAGGCGACGTGGTGCTGCTCTCGCCCGCGTGCGCGTCGTTCGACATGTTTCGTTCCGCGGAACATCGCGGCGAGCAATTCGCGGCGGCCGTTCGGGAGCTGGCGTGAAAGCCGCCGTAAAAATTTCTCCCCGGCAGCGCGAAGAACCGCTGCGCGCATTTGTCACCGCTCCGCCCGACATGGTGCTATTCGGCGCGGTCGCAACGCTGGTCGCCATCGGCTTGGTGATGATCTTCAGTGCGTCGAGCACGACGGGGTATGCCGCGTTCCGGGACACGGCATATTTTCTCAAGCATCAACTGATCTTTTTGGGTGTCGGGTCGGCCATCGCATATGCGGCGTATCGCATCGACTACCGCAAAATCAAGGCGTTTGCGCCGTACCTTCTGCTGCTTTCGGGCTTGAGTCTGATTGCGGTACTCGTGCCGCACGTCGGCGTCGTCGTCAACGGCGCACGCCGTTGGATCGGCGCGGGCGCGTTTTCGCTCCAGCCGTCGGAGTTTGCGAAGATCGCCATCGTCGTTTATCTTTCGGCGGCATTGAGCGCGCGCGGCGAACGGATTACCTCACTTTCGCGCGGCCTTTTTCCGCTTTGCGTTCCGGTGCTGATTCTTGCCGTGCTGGTGCTCAAAGAGCCCGACATGGGAACCGCGAGTCTGCTCGTCATGACGGCGTTTGCAATGTTCTTTGCCGCGGGCGCTCGTCTCGAACACCTCGGGCTCATCTTCTTGGCGACGGTTCCCCCGGTCGTTGCAACGATCGTAGCCAGCCCCTACAAGCGCGCGCGTATCTTCGCCTTCATCGATCCTTGGAAAGACGCGCAGAATACCGGCTTTCACATCGTGCAGTCGCTGCTCGCGCTCGGGAGCGGCGGCTTGTTCGGGGTTGGCTTAGGCCAGTCGCGCGCAAAGTTTTTCTACCTGCCCGAACAATACACGGACTTCATCTTCTCCGTCCTGGGCGAAGAACTCGGACTAATTGGCGCGGTCGCCGTCGTGATACTCTTCGTGCTCTTCGCCTACCGCGCGGTTCGAATCGCAATCGCCGCGCCGGATCGGTTCGGATTTTTCTTGAGCGTCGGATGCGCGTCGGTCATCGTCGTTCAGGCTTTTATTAATATCGGCGTGGTGACGTCGTCGTGGCCGGTGACCGGCGTTCCACTGCCGTTCATTTCGTTCGGCGGAAGCTCGCTGATCGTGAATTTGGTCTGCGTCGCGCTGATTATGAACGTCGGACGCAGCCGGCGCATCAACCGGGCGTGAAGGCCGTCTTCACCGGAGGCGGAACGGGCGGTCATCTCTATCCGGCCATTGCAATTGCCGATGCGCTCGGCTCTCGTGCGAAGGTGCGCTTTATCGGCACTGCCGACCGGCTCGAAATGACGATCGTTCCCAAAGCCGGCTATGCGCTTTCCACCATCACGAGCCGGCCGCTCATCCGCAAGCCGTCGCTCGAAATGGCCTTGACCGCGGGCGCGAACGTCGCCGGCATCCTTCAAGCTGCGCGCGTGCTTGGTGAAATGGATCCCGACATCGTTATCGCGACCGGCGGGTACGTGTGTTTTCCCGTCATGGCAGCGGCCAAAATGCTGCGCGCGGCCGGCCGGCTGCGCGCGCCGCTGGCATTGCTGGAACCGAACGCGCATCCCGGCTTGACGAACCGGATGCTCGCCCCGATCGTCGACGAGGTTTGGGGCGCGTTTGCCGATTCCCACGGTGCGTTCGGCGCTAAATACGTGCGTACCGGGATTCCGGTTCGTGCATCGCTGCTGCGGCGCAGCAATCGCATCGAAGCCGCCCGTCGTCTGGGTTTGGATCCCAATCGCCGCACGATCTTAGCAATGGGCGGCAGCCAGGGCGCGCGCTCGCTCAATGAAACCGTTGCCGCGCTTGTCGTTCGGCGCGCATTGCCCGTCGACTGGCAACTGCTGCACGTGAGCGGACGGCGTGATTACGACTACATGAAGGCTGAAGAACG
>JALYTZ010000011.1 GCA_030854025.1 Vulcanimicrobiota bacterium | reverse complement strand
GACGACGATATCGCCGCTGGCTACCAATTCCGCCCCCGGATTGACGTCGCCCACGACGACGATGTTGCCGACGTTGTGCAGCGATTGCCCGCCGCGAAGCGTGCCGACGTGATAGAGCGTGGGCGTTGCGGGGGGCAAGGCGGCAAGCGCCGCGTGCTGCACTTGCGCCTGCGGCAGAACGACATGGCGGACGCTTCCTTCACCGCGCTTTCGACGCTGGGCGATATCGGCTCGCGCTCCGGCAAAATCCGCGTCAAGGGAGCGCGCCGACTCGGAGAGCTGCAGCGACGGCTTTGGGCGCATGGCTCGGCGGCGCGCCAGCTCTTCTCCGTCGTCGAGCGCACCGGCCATATACGCTAGGCCGCCGGCTTGCGCGAGCGCCTGCAAGGCAGGACCGCCGGAAATTCCGGTGAGACTGATTCCGCCGGCATCGAGGACCGCCCGAAGCCGTTCGAGATCGCGGTCCGATGGAGCCGCGGCGCCGAAAGCTGCAACCGCCGAACTGCCGCGATAAAAACCAGGCCGCTCCAGTAAGCGGCTCTCCAATTCGGCCAGGGCCTCGTTCAATTCGCGGCCGGTCATAACCACTTCGAGGCCAAGTCCCTTGCCCCGCAACATTGTCATTGCCGGTGCGGTTTAGAGAAACAAGGCACTCGCCCTGCGCATTCCACACAGGGCTCACAGGAACTGCGGGATTATCCACACGCCATGCACAGTCGACGCGCTTGGTAACGCAGGAACCGGCTCGGACGTTAGTGGAGAGCTACCGTTCAACCATTCTCCCGCACCTCACGGGTAAAGGATGAAGACCCTATGTTTCGCCGCATCGTCACCGTCGCACTGATCGTTTCGTTCTGCAGTGCGCTGTGCCCAGCTCCCGCGTTCGCCATGTCGACCCAAACGGAGATCGAACTCGGCAAACAAGCCGACGAAGGAATCACCGCGCAAAGCGTGGTCGAAACCGATCCGCTGCTCAACGACTGGGTCAACGGGATCACGGAAAATCTCTGGAAGCAGACCGCGCGCAAAGACGTTCCGTACAACATCAAGATTATCCACGACTCCCAGATCAACGCGTTCTCGACGATGGGCGGGTATGTGTACGTGCAGACCGGGCTGCTCGACTTCGTGCAGTCCGACGACGAGCTGGCGGGCGTGCTCGGTCACGAAACCGGCCACATCGAGCGGCGCCACGTCGTCACGATGCAGGCGAAGGCGCAATTCCTCAACCTCCTGTTCGGAATCGCTTCGCTCTTTTCGCCGATCATCTACCGCTTCGGCAACCTCGCGCAAGCCGGAATCATGGCGAAGATGTCGCGCGCCGACGAACTGCAGGCCGATCAGTACGGCCTGCTGCTCATGTCGCGAGCGGGTTACGATCCGCAGGCCATGCGCACGATGATGATGCACCTAGGCGCGCTCGAAAGTGCGCACTCCGATTTGGTCACGCGGTATCTGCAGGATCACCCCGGCGCCCCCGACCGGATCTCGCATTTGCTCGGATACACCGAACTCGATCCGAAGATCGTCACCCCGCAGCAAAAGCTCGTCCGCGCGCTGCACAACTTAGACGAAGCGCGTTACAACGTCGCGATGATGGACCTCCAGGACATCGTCAAGAACGATCCGCACCAGCAGCAGGCGATGCTTGCGCTCAGCCAAACGCAGCTCGCGCTCGGACAAACCGGAAAGAGCGAACAGACCCTGGGTGAAGTCGCGCAAAACGGCCCGCCCGAAGCGCAGGCCGTAGCCAAGTCGCGCATGGCCGCGCTTCGACAGATGGAAAATTCGCGCGTCGATCTGATGCAGCCCAAGCTCGAAAGCCTCAAGGAAAAGCTCGCCGCAGCCCGGCAGACGCAAGCGCAAGCGGTTGCGCAAATCGGCGCGCGCCACGATCAGGGAATCGATCAGCTCAAATCGCTGCGCAATCGCTTGGACAGCATTTCCTATGAGATTCCGGATTTCAGCCGGGTCGAGATCAAACACGGTTCGCGCCTGGAGGCGGTCGTCAAGAATCTCACGACGATGTCACGCTCGATCAACAGTGCGCTCGACGATGCGAACACGGCCATCGCCGGCGTCGGCGCCACCGATCCGAAGACCAACCACTTGAGCGGCCTGCTGCAAGAAAATGCCGACATCTTGAACGAAATGGACGCTCCGTTTCGGGATTCGCCCATTCCGTCGGATTCGGTCGCAATGTTTCCCTCGTATCCGCGCATGATCGAACAGCTCTCGTCGGCAGACGGCGACATGGTTCGCGCGGTCGACGCGGGACGCGGCTCCGCGATGCAGCTCGATGCGGGATTGGGCGATCTCGACATGTTTCTCAAACGCCTGCAGCAGGTACAGTTGAATTACTTCGGCGACATCAGTCAGCAGGATTACAACAATCTGATTCCCACGATGCAAAAGGCGGACGCGTCGCTCGCGCAAGCTGCGACGTCGGCTTCGCAGTCGTATCAGCTCTTTTACATGGGCAAGTCCGATCAGCTCGCGGCGCGCATTACGCTGCTCGGCTTGGGAACCTCGCAGGCGCGGTATGCGACCCTGCAAAAGGCGCTCGACGTTCGTTTCCAAACCAAGGGCCTCGACTACGCGAGCATGCTGCACGCAAACCTGACGCCGGGTGAAGTCACGGCCGCAACGATCGTCGCAGCCGACACGCGCACGACGCCCGAAGCAATCGTGCGTGAAGCGGCAAACACCCATCGCTCGATCGTCGACGTCGCCAATGCGCGCGGGATGCACGCTCTCGCACTGGAGATCTTTCTCGGGCTCGTGTACTTAGACTACACCGACGATCCGGCCCAGGAAATTCATTCAACCACACCCGCCGAACACGGCGATGCGTAGCACCACGACCTGAACAAGGGAGGCACATGGCAGCCGCAGCCGGCGATCTACTGCGCTTAGTCCGTAAGGGCATCGACGTAAACGCGGTCAGCGCGAACGTGCGCAAACCGTTCCGCTTCTACCTGTGCGGTGACCCCGCGCTGATCGCGACAATGCGCGCGTTTCTGCTCGCCGGGCACAGTGGAAGCGCCCCGCCGGATGCGGCCGCCTGCCTCGAAACGCTCGTCCCCAACCGTACCGCGGTTACGGATGCGCGGGCCGGTACGCTGATTCTCTTTCTCGGACGTCCGGGCGACTTCGCCGCAGCCAACCTCGCACCGCTGCGCGCGATGGGATTGCCGATCTTCGGCATTACGGTTGACGAGGGTGGGACGCCGAGTGGTCCGTCCGCAGCGCCGGCTCCGGGCGCGGAAGCCGAGTACGTCGTGCCGGCAATCTCGCGCGAAGCACTGCGCGCGCGGGCGTTCCCGCACATGATCGACAGCTGCAAGCGCGTCGAAATTGCCGTGGCGCGAAATCTGCCGGCGCTGCGCGAAACGGTCGCGGCGAAACTTACGCGCGATGCGGCCAACAACGCCCTGAAAATAGCGCTGGCAAGCGCGGTAATCGATCACATCCCGATTGCGGGCTTCGTCTTGGGCGCGTTCGCTTCGGCCGGCGACATGGTCGCCATCACCGGCATCCAGATGATGCTGCTGCTGCATATTGAAGCGGCCTACGGCCACGATCCCGACGTGCAGCGCATGTGGCAGCTGCTTCCCGTCGTCGGCGGCGGATTCGGATGGCGCATGCTGGCGCGCGAACTTTCGGGATTCATTCCCGTTGCCGGAATCGGCATCAAAGGCGCGATTGCCTACGCGGGCACGATCGTGGTGGGCGAAGGCGTCACGTTCTTCTTGGAACACGGTAAGCACATGAGCCCGAATCAAGCGAACGCGCTGTACGAAACCACGAAGAACGAAGCGCTGAAGTTCGCTCGCGACGTCGTCGCGCGCGTTACGAAGCGTTAAGCCGGCTCAGTAGTTCGTCGTCGTCGAGCACCTGCAAGTCGCGCGAAAGCCGCGGCCGTAGCAGATTGGCGATTTGGCCGGCAGCTTGATGCCGGTAGTTCGGCGCCATCGTCTCGCGGCGCGCGCAAAACCGCGCGATCAATGCGCGTTCTTCGTCGGTAAGCATCGAAAAGCCGGCGCTCGGATGCGCGTACGCTTCGGCCACTTCGCGCGCGTGAATAGCGCGCTCGTCGCGGACCACGATCGTGCCCGCCGCATAATCGCCTAATCGTTTATTCTCTTCGGACATGAGCGCCGACACGGCGCTGATCGCGTAAAATCCGAGCGCCGCTTCGCCGACTCGAACGAGATTGCGGATCAGCGAACTGCCCAAGTCGACGGGGTATCCGCCGTCGCGAACGACGCGAATGCGCAGCGCGCGTTTTCCCGGCGTCTGCCCGCGCCACAGCGCTTCGAACGCGATGAAGTACCCGAAGAAGATGATGAAGACGATCGCGATGACGGTCGCCTCTGCAACGGAGGCTGCCACGCCGTGCCCGTTGCGGCCGACCGGCACGCGCGGTGAATGCCGCGCCAGCAGTTCGAGTCCCCAAAAGAGCGCGGCGATCAGCGCCAACTGAACGAGCAAATCTAAAACGACCGCGAGAAACCGGCTTCCCAGGCCCGCGAGGTCGTATGAAAATCGAATCGATTCGGGAGTCCGAATGCTGACGCTGCGATCCACAGGCGACGCATTCGAGGGGGCCGGGCGCGCGCCCGCTCGAAACAGCGGCCGGTGCAGGAATCGACGTTCGTCGCCAAACGGCACGCCGCATGGGATCGCCTCGAGCAGCTCCTCGTGCGCGCGGGACGCGGCGGCGTGCGAGCTCTGGACGCCGACGAACTCGCCGAACTTGGCAGACTCTACCGCTGGGTCACCTCCGACCTTGCCTATGCGCAAGGGCGAAGCTACACGCTCGGACTGCAGCACTATCTTAATCGCTTGACCAGCCGCGCGCACGCCTACGTGTACGGCGGCTCGCTGCAATCGGGCCGCGCGCGCTTTGGGTCGTTTTTTTCCACCACGCTTCCGCAAGAATTTCGAAGGTCGTTCGGATACATCGCTATCTGCATCGCGCTCACCATTCTGTGGTCGGCGGTTGCATATGCGGTCGTCGCGCATCGCCCCTCCGACGCGTACGCGCTGCTGCCGGCCCAGATCGTGCCCGGTCACATCACGAAAAGTCTCCACGATTCAAACTTTGCGGTGCGCCCGCAGAACTCGCCCGAAATGGCAACGTTCATCATTCAGAACAACATCCGCGTGTCCATCCTCGCATTCGCCGCGGGCATCGTGACGCTGGGCATTGGGACCATCTACGAAATCGTGTTTAACGCGCTGATGCTCGGCGCGCTCGGGGCATTGTTTGCGCGAGCCGGGTTCGGATTTGATTTCTGGGCAACGATCGCGCCGCACGGCGTCATTGAACTGACGGCAATTCAAATTGCCGGCGGCGCGGGATTGCTGATGGCCGCTGCGATCCTTTATCCTAACCGGCTTCGGCGCAAAGACGCCCTCGTGAAAAATGCACGTCGCGCCGGCGTGCTGTTCGCGGGAGTAACCGTCATGCTGCTGATTGCCGGCACGATCGAAGGGTTTTTCTCGCCGCTGCGCTTACCGGCGCACGTGCGCGCCGGCGTCGGCGCGATCACCGCACTTGCGCTGCTGCTCTACTACGGCTTCGCGGGCCGCAAGCGCCGGCGAACTACACCAAACCGCGTTGCTTGACGCGCAAGTACTCGTCGATGAGCGACGCGTTGAGACGCGCCGCCGGAACGTCGATGACGCGGGCGCCCAACCGCTCGATGACGGCCGCGGCGGTACGCCGCTCCTGACGCAGCCCGAGTGCAACGCCGGCGGCGTAGACGTCGAGCGACGTTTGCGGCTCGGCCGCAAGCGCGTCGTCGATTGCGGCATCGTTCATGAACGCGACCACCACGACGTGGCGACGCGCGAGCGTTCCGATTTCGGCTAACATCGTGCTCTGGGCGACCGGATCGACCATGTCGGTGAAAAATACGATCAGGCTGCGCTTGTGCAGGTGCGCGCGCAAATACGAGAAGGCGGCGGCGTAGTCCGCTTCTTCGAAGCGCGGCTCCAAGTCGTGTACTTGGCCTGCCAGACGCGCGAGCGATGCGGCCGTCGCGCGTGGGGCCTGCGCGACCAGAATCTCACGAGCAAACGCAACGAGCCCCACTTTGTCGCTGGCAAGCCCGGCGATCGACGCGACCGAAAGCGCGGCCGTGATCGCATAATCGAATTTGCGCTGATCGCCTAAACGCGGCGTCATCAGCCGTCCCGCATCGAGAACGAGCATGACGTTCTGACTGCGCTCGACTTCGTACTGCGCGACCATGACGCGTCCGCGGCGTGCGGTGGCTTTCCAATCGATGGCGCGAAACGCGTCGCCGGCGCTCCACTCGCGAAGGCTTTCGAATTCCGCACCCGCGCCGCGCTGGCGCATTTTGCGCAAGCCGGCATCGATCAGCCGGTTGCGTGCGCGCAGCGAGCCGTATCGTTCGACTGCGGAAAGGTCGGGAAATACGCGCGCCGTCGCGGGAGCTTCGAAACGCAGCCGCCGTCGCAGCAAACCGATCGAGTTCTCGTACCAGACGTACAGCGGACCGAACTCGATCGTTCCGCGCGAACGCGGCATGACCGTCCGCTGAATTATCGTTACGCCGGCTGCAACGGCGTCGCCGCTTACCTCGTCTTGCGCGGACTCCAACCGTTCAACGGGCGTGTCGATAATGCCGAAGCGTATCAAACGATTCGCGTGATTCGTCAGCGCGTATCCCAGCGTTGCCGGAACGCGCAGCGCGAGGTGCGAAATTGGTTCGCGTTCCACGGCGATCGCGCGCGCGCGCGGTCCGAGCGATGCATCGGCAACCAATGCGAGCGCCAGTGCGCCGGCTGCCAGGTATGCAAGGGCGATCGCCGCCGGTGCGGCGCCACCGAGTGCAAACAATGCGGCGACACCCGCACTCAAGCACAACGCGCGCGGCGTCAGCCAAATCGGGAGCCAGAGATTAAATCGGCGCTTCACGCGGCACCGGAATGCCGGCGAGTACGTCGGCAAGCACGTCGGCGGCGCGCACGCCTTCGATCTCGGCGTGCGGCTGCACGATCAGCCGATGCGCGAGTACCAGCGAGGCCGTATCTTTCACGTCGTCCGGGGTCGCGTAGTCGCGACCGTCGATCGACGCGGCCGCTTGTGCAGCGATCAGCAGCGCGAGTGCCGCGCGCGGGCTTGCGCCCAGAGCAAGCTGCGGATGCGTGCGCGTTGCCGCCCCGACGTCATAGATGTATTTCTGCACGCCGGCGGAGACGTGCGTGCGGCGAATGGCGTCTTGGGCGGCGGTTACCTCCGCGATTGTCGTAACGGCTCGAACGCCGCCGCTCTCGAGATCGCGCGCGTCGAATCCGCGAGCGACCCGTTCGAGAAGGTGCAGCTCCTCGGTTTGCTGCGGATACGTCGACGTAATTTTAACCATGAACCGGTCGAGCTGCGCTTCGGGAAGCGGATACGTGCCTTCGTATTCGAGCGGGTTCTGTGTGGCGCACACGATGAACGGCCGCGGCAGCGTTAGGGGGACGCCGTCGATGGTGACCCGGCCTTCCTCCATCGCTTCAAGCAACGCCGACTGCGTCTTGGGCGGGGTGCGGTTGATCTCGTCGGCGAGCAGCACGTTTGCGACAATCGGTCCAGGACGCACGGAAAACTCCGCCGTTTGCGGATTGAAGATCGTCGTTCCCACGACGTCGGCAGGCATCAGATCCGGAGTGAACTGGATGCGCTTGAAATCGACGCCTAACAGCAGCGCGAACGCGCGAACCGCGAGCGTCTTTCCGGTTCCGGGAACGCCTTCGATCAAGACGTGTCCGCGCCCGAGCAGTGCGACGAGCAGTCCAAACGCCGCGCGCTCGCCGCCTACCAAAATCTCGCGCAAGCCGCTCTCGAGCCGTCCTGCGAGATCGTGCGCCGTAGTGGTGGTCATTCAACGTCCTTTCGAAGCTGCGCGCTCAGCCGTCCGGCGCGAATCAAGATACTATCGTTCAGACGACCGTGCTGCTGCAGACGGTCGAGTTCGAGTACGATGTCGCGCCAAAGCGGCCGGTCTATTCGCGCGAGAATTTGGTCGATTCCGGCATTCGGACCCAGGCCGGCGCGCACGCGCAAGGGGCGAAGCGCGCCTTCGATGCAATCGTGGAGCGCGCGCGAAGCTGCCCCGCCGCGCTGGAACAATCGCGCCATCGAATCGATGTACGCCGAGGTGTCGCGTTCGTCGCTTTGCTCCGGCTGCAGGGCCGGCGCGAAGCGGATGTTCGCGCCGATCAGGCCGAGAAGCACGATCGCACAGGTAAGCCAAATCGCCGTGTGAACCGATGCAGGCAGCGCCGACCAGAAGCTTCGCCCCTGCACGTAACCGTGCACGCGTTCGTCAAAAGCCACCGGCGACGAATCGAGCATCGCATAAGCGAACCGGGCGTTATCGGCGCGCGCCAAATGTACGTTGGCAAAGATCGATGCGTCGCCGATCGCCGTGATTCGGCCGCGCCCGAACGCGTACTCGAGCGCAACGGGTTTTCCGTTCGCGGCCAGTAATTCGCGAGCGCGTTTCTTTGCACTGCGCGAAAAAACCGCATCGAACGTACCGGCGACCCGCCGAATGTGCGCGCGCTGCAGCGCGGGTTCGACGGCGACGGCTAGATGCACGGGCGCCGTCACTGCTGCGAGCTTCGGAAGTTCGAGTTTCGAAGAAGGCATCGCCACGCGTCCGAGCAGGACGAGATGGCCGCCGGCCCGCACCCACGCGGCCAGCGCGTCGACGTCACCCGGCGTTAATCCAACGGGCTGATCGAGCGGAGCCTGCCCGGACACAACGAGCGTTCGAACCCCGTCGAGTAAACTCGCCGGCCGTTCGAACTGCCCGGCGGTGCGGTTTTCACGGCGCAGCAATTCGCTCAGCGCCGCATAGCCGTTCCGTCCGAAGTCGTACGTGGAATACACGCTCGGGGCTTGGCCCGGCTGCCCTTCGCCGGCGATTGCAAGCAGCGCTAACGTAACGATGCCGCCGATGACGAAGGCGATGTCGGCTGCGCGGTTACGCCGCATTGCCGGCGACTTCGGTCAGCAATTGCGCGAACGCAGCGCGCGCGCGTTTCCACTCCGCCTCGTCGATCGAACGTTCGGCGTAGGCGGCGGCTGCGAACGGTAGCGCGATCGCGTCGAATTGCGGGAGCAGCGTGGCATCGAGCGCGCGCAGCGTCCGTCGAAATTCGCCGACGGTCGCACTGGGGTCGCCCTGGAGCGTCCCGCGCAAGTCCAACCCGGCCACCGCTGCGGCGTACAGCAGCATCGTCGCACGTGCGAATTGACGCTCCTGCGCTGCCTGCAGACTGCGCGCATACAACGCGTGCGCGTCGGGCCGATTTTCGATCGCGCGCGTGCGCGCCGCAATGCGCGTTTCAGGATTGAGCTCGCGCAAAAGACGGAAAGCCGCCAGCCGGAGAACGCAGGCCAGCGCCGCGATAATAAGCGCGCCGGAAATCATGCTTGCGGTGCCGGAAACGTGCACGTGAGCGGTCAGCGCGTGCATCAGCGCCTCGTACCGGTCACGCACCCATTCGAATGCAAGCTGCAGCCAGGACTTCGGACGAGCGCGTGCGTGGTTGAGCGCCAAGTGGTAGCGCGATGAATCGGCGAGAATCGCACGCGCGAGCGCGGCGGGATCGTGCGCCGCCGGCGTCACGCGGGGAGCTGAGCGGCCGGTGTCATCGCTTCGACGCTGGCCTGCAGATCGAGTCCTTCGCGGCGCACGCGCACGTCATAGTAGTACACCGCGATGAGAATCGCCAGAAACGCCGTGGAAATCAGCGAGACGATCCCCTGCGCGAGCGTGTCGACAAGATGCGATTTTAGCCCGGCTTCGAGCACGGCGACGAGTATGGCCGAAACGACGACGATACCGATCTGAATGGCCAAGACGGCTAACCCGAAGAGCAGCGCCTTGACGAATTCGGTGCGGTTAAAGATGCGTCTGAACGCGGCACCGACTGCAGCGCCGATTGCGAGCGACTCGATGCCGACCGCATCGAAGGCGAACATGCTCGTCAAATACAGCATAAGCAGCAGCGCAAGCCAGGCCAAAAACAGCGCTGCCGTGATGATAAATCCCGCGACGCCGAAGGTTGTATTTCGTGTAAACGAGAGCACGCTGAAAGTCGTGAGGACGCCGATAACGATCGAACCGACGAACACCGCACCCGCAAAGATCGCCAACTGCGTGAGCAGCGCGAGCAGAATCTGCGGCCAGCGCGCGAGTGCCGCGCCGTAACACCGGCGCCAATCCACGGCTTGGCTCGCATAGAGCCGCGCCACGCCGATCGCGGTTGCGACGTTGGCGAACGGCGTAAAGAGCGCACCGATGATAAAGAGCCACACGAGCGCCGGCGATATCGGAAACGGCGCGGATGCGCCGGGCTGCGGGTGAAGCACCTGTTGCAGAATCACGGCATTGGCAGCCGTCGACGCACTTAGAAACATGTAATTGGCGATGCTGAACGGCACCAGCACGAAAAGCACAATGATCGAAAAGCCGGCAAAGTTTTGGACGTACAGCGTGACCGCGCGATCGAAGATCTCGCCGAAACCCAGCGGACGAAGCTGCACGTGATCGGCCGTCTCCTTCATTGAGCCGCGGTTCTTGAGGATTCCAGCACGCTCCTATGGTACATGACTTTCAATGGAAAAGCTCGGGACGCTCGAATCGATTTGGCGCTTTCCGGTGAAGAGCCTCGCTGCCGAAGCGCTTGCGGAAACGACCGTCGAACGGACCGGTTTACCCGGCGATCGCGCCGGCGCGTTGTACGTTACGTCGGAGCACGCGCGCACCGGCAAACCTTATCGCGGCAAAGAGAACAATCATCTGCATCTCACGGCCGACGTTTCACAAGCGGCGCGCTACGCGGCCGAATCGCACGTACAGACCGCCTTCCGGCCCGCAGCCGACGGCCACGAATTCGACGATGCACCGGTATCACTCGTTCTCGATCGTTGGATCGACGAGGTCGGCGCGCACGTCGGACGCGCGCTGGATCCGCTGCGCTGGCGCCCCAATTTCTACGTTCGCACGGAACCGGCGTGTGCGTACGCCGAGTTCGATTTAGTCGGGAGATTTGTTGAAATCGGCGACACCGTGCTGCGCGTTCGTTCGACCATCGGTCGCTGCGTGACGACCACCTACGACGTTGCAACGGGCGAACGCAACGGCGAAGTGCTCGGATACGTGGCCCGCCGGCGAAATAACGTGCTGGGCGTTTACTGCGAGGTAGAGCTGGCCGGAACCGTACGGCTCGGCGATTCCTTACGTTTGCGCGCGCGCTGAACGTCGCGCACGATCGTTTCCAGTTCGTCGATGTAGGCCAAGAAGCGCTCCCGTCCGCTCGCCGTGATGTGCACGATCGTCTGCGGACGGCCGCGACCGGTCACCCGCGTCATCTCTACGACCTCCGCCTCCGCCAGCGCGTGCAGATGGCGGTTGAGGTTGCCGTCGGTCAGGTCGCACGATTCCTGCAGCTGCGTAAACGTGCTGCCGTCGGGATTGCCGATTAACGCACTGCAGATCGCAAGCCGGCCGCGTTCGTGGAAAATCCGATGCAGCGTCATGCGCGCGGCCTCGCGTCGCGCGCAACGAATGCGCCGATCACGATTTGACCGATGCCGAACCCGGCCGGCAAAACCCACCACGACAAGCCGATCGACGCCGGCGCGAACAGCAGACCCGCGCCGATCAGCACGAACGCCGCGGCGACGGGCGTCACCGCGCGCGGCACCATCGTG
>JALYTZ010000265.1 GCA_030854025.1 Vulcanimicrobiota bacterium | reverse complement strand
AGACCATATGATCAAACCGTTATTCTTCGTCGCTCTGGTGACGGCGCTCGCGATCGCGACTCACGGGGCGCCGGCCGGCGCGAAGCCGATCCCGCCCGCCGGCGGATCGAATCAACGTTCATCGGTTGAGGGATGCATCGGGCAAACGTTGTTCGACGGGTTTTGGCGCTTTAAAGTAACGAAGCTCGAAACGGCGCAAGAGCCCGGCTATACGAACCTTCCAGCGTGGGCCGTTACGATTGAAATGCGAAACGCCCGTTCGGCGGATTCAACCGCCGCACTGCTCGGTGTCGGTAATCCCGAACTCGTGCTTGCGGATTCGACCGTCGTCGAGATGTCCACCGGTTCGGAGATCGCGTATGGAACGCAGATGCATTACAAAGATCTCCCGCCCGGCGCCTCGGCGCACGGCATCTACTACTTCCGGGTTGAAAGCAATACGTCTAAGCCGGCAAAACTGCTGCTCGGCATCAGTCCGGCGAACGCGGTCACACACGCTCCATGGGGGTATCCAACGCACGATCCGAGCTTCCGCGTGCGACTTGACTGCACGAAGTAGCCGTGCACGTCAGTCGGCGTGAGCGCAGAGTTCTCGATTGAACGGCATGCGTTCGTAGGCCGCGCGACCTTCCGCATCGGGTAAGTTTGCCAGGCGCTCCAGGAAAAGTCGCCGGGCAAGATCCATGGCCCCCTCGGCGCGCTTCTTCTTTCGCATCGACCGGTAGGCAACGGCCGCCGCGATCGGGACCGTCTGGGGGGCCCAGGTCATTGCGTAGTCGCCCGGATCGAGCGCCATTAGTTCGTTCGCCAGCCGCTGCGCTTCGGCGTTGTTCTGCATTCGAACGTGGGTGAGCGTTAGTTCGGCCAGATCGAGCGCGGAATCGGCAACTGCCCCGCTCTTTTTCCGTAGATCTATGGATGCGCGTAAATGCTCGCACGAGGAAGTCAGCTCACCAAGCTCGCGCTCGACGGCGCCGAGATTGCTCAGCGCCGCCGCTTGCAGCGGCTCGCTGCCCAGCGTGCGGGCGAAACTCAATCCTCGTAACGCAAGCGATTTGGCCCGGACGTAATCTCCCTGATGATAGTGTGCCATTGCCAAATTGATAGCGCACACTGCCATGCCACGCGTATCGCCGAGATCGGTAAAAATCTGCTCGGCAAGCGCGCAGGCGCCGGCCGCGCGATCGACATGGCCGACCGCGAACTCCATTAAACCCGAATTGAGAGCGACTGCACCCAGCCCTTGCTTTTTCCCAACCGCGACATAGATGTCTCGAGCTTTTTCAAACGCCTCGCGTGCGCCCGCAATATCGAATTTGCGGCCAGCCGCCACAGCTAGACGTGCCAAACAATCCGCCTCGCCTTCCCGGTCTTCGATTCTGCGGTAGATTTCTAGCGCGTTACCGGCAAGCTCGCTGCAACGCCCGTAATCGAGCACGATGTTCGCTGCGGTCGAGGCCATCAAGTACGTTCGCGCGAGCAAGGCCTGGTTGCCGCTGGTTTCAGCCGCGACGTGCGCTCGGGCAAAGGCGCTCTCGGATTCATGCGTTTTCGACTGATATGCATCCAGATATGCGAGCGCGCACAAACATTCCACCTCACCTTGAACGTCTCCGCATGCCGAATACGCTTGCAGCGCTTGGCCGATGGTGAGCGTTGCTTCCGCAAACATGCCGACGTTCGTTTGATACGTTCCACGCGCGTGGTTCGCACGTGCCCGCCACTTCAGGTCGGTGATCGACTGCGCCCGGGATGCCAGGTCCTCGATGCAGGCGGCTTCCTCAACTCGCTGACCGAGCGCGCGATGCAGTGCGATTCGCCGGTGGAGACAGTCGCACGCGCGGTCGCCGCCGGTGTCTTCGGTGAGTCGTTCCATGGCCTCGAGTGCCGTGACTTGTTCGGCACGATTTCCCTGCCGCCCATGCAGCGTCTCGCAAAGCGCGTAAAGGTCGATACGTTGCGCCTTTTCTTGCGTAATTTCGAGTGCGCGTTCGGCTAGTGCGAGCGCCTCAGCGTTTGCATACAGGTCGAGGGCTTTTTGCGCCGCCCGTATGTAGTACGCCGTGGCCCGTTCGGGTTCGCCAGCCCGATCGAAATGGCGCGCGAGGACGGCCGATATATCATCGACCCGCGAACCGTGCATTCGTTCTAGCGCGTGGGCGGCCCGGCGGTGCCAAAGCGCGCGACCCGCGGGTTCGACCGAATCGTACACGGTTCGTTGTACGAGATGATGCGAAAAGGCATAGTCGAACGCGTTGCGCGAACCCGCCTCATGCACGACTTGGCGGCTTACGAGTTCTTCCAACGCATCGAGCACCTCGCGTTCCTGCCAGCCGCTCACTTCGCGCACGGTATCGATATCAAAGGCTGCGCCCAGAACCGACGACACCTGCGAAAGAAATTGCGCTTCGGGCGAGAGTCGCGCGATTCGCGCCAGTATGGTTCCCTTCAGCCCGCGCGGAACGTCGTCTTTACGTTGCGCCGGCGTCCCCGACTCGAGAAGATCGCGGATGATTTCCGTCAAGAAGAGCGGGTTACCGCCGCTCTCTTCGATGACTGCCCTGGCAATCTCATCCGTTCCACCACTAAACTGCGGAATCGAATCGAGCTGTTGTGTGACAGACGCGTGCGGCAGGCGACCGAGCCCGAGGTGGCCGGCTAAAGATTCGCGCCACAGGCTGCGTCGCGCCTCGCGCAGTGGATTGCCGAGCGGCGCTTCTTCTTCGCGATACGTCCCAACGATCAAAACGCTCTGCGACTGAACGGCGCGGGTGAGAAATTCCAAAGCGGCAATCGTTGCGGCACTGGCCCAGTGCAAATCTTCTAGGATTAACAACGCCGGTCGCAGCTTCGCCAAGGCTCTCAGACACGCACCCATTGCTTCGAACAAACGCGTTCGCTCGCGCTGCGGATCGAGGGCGGCCAACGCAGGCAAATCGGAGCGTCGTTCGCGTACCTCGGGGACGATTTGGGCGATCGCGCTCAGCCAAACGGGGTCGATGTCGATCGACGTAAGTGCGGGCGAGGCCGAG
>JALYTZ010000254.1 GCA_030854025.1 Vulcanimicrobiota bacterium | reverse complement strand
ATCGTCACCCTCAAGTCGGGCCAAAAAATCGAGCTCGGCGGCGTCAACTATTTCGAGCAATAAATGCCAGTAAAAAAATATAAGCCGACCAGTGCCGGACGGCGCTTCATGACGACGATCGATTTCTCGGAGCTGAGCAAAGCATCGCCCGAGAAGTCGCTGATCGAAGTTCGCAAAAAGCACTCCGGCCGCAATAACAACGGGCACATCACCGTACGCCATAAGGGCGGCGGAACGCGCAAGCAGTATCGCATCATCGACTTCAAGCGGACCAAGGATGCAATTCCCGCGAAAGTCGCGACGCTCGAATACGATCCGAATCGCTCCGCGCGCATCGCACTCGTCAACTATAAAGACGGCGAAAAACGGTACGTGCTCGCGCCACTGGGCCTCAAGGTCGGCGACGTCATCGAATCCGGTCCCGACGCGGACATCAAGACCGGCAACTGCCTGCCGATCAAAAATATTCCGGTCGGTACGGTCATCCATAATATCGAGCTGCGTCCCGGTGAGGGCGCTAAGCTCGTGCGCAGCGCGGGCGGTTCCGCGCAGCTCATGGCCAAGGAAGACGAGTACGCGCAGGTCCGCATGCCCTCGGGAGAAGTGCGCAAGATTCTGATCGTGTGCCGCGCTACGATCGGCCAGCTCGGCAACATCGAGCACGAAAACGAAGTGATCGGCAAGGCCGGCCGCCAGCGCCATCGCGGCGTTCGCCCGTCGGTCCGCGGTATCGCAATGAACCCGGTGGACCACCCGCACGGCGGCGGCGAAGCGCGCTCGACGTCGGGACGTCCGCCGACCACGCCTTGGGGCCAGATGACCATGGGCAAGAAAACGCGCCGCAACAAGCGCACCGCCAAAATGATCGTTCGCAAGCGGAAGGCCAAGTAGATGCAACGTAGAGTTGGCGCGCCCTCGGGGAGCGCTCATGATAGCAGTACATTCAGGCGCGCAATGGTTTGGGGGCCCCAGCTCGGCTGGGGGGCGCGTAGCTTAGAGCGGAGCGCCGTCTAATGGGTCGTAGTTTAAAAAAGGGTCCGTTCGTTGCGGATCATCTGTTGAAAAAAGTCACGAAAATGAATGAGACGCGTGAGAAGCGCGTCATTAAAACGTGGAGCCGCAGCTCGACGGTCGTTCCCGAAATGGTCGGGCACACGATCGGCGTGCACAACGGCAAAATGCATATCCCCGTTTTCGTTACCGAAAACATGGTCGGCCACAAGCTCGGCGAATTTTCGCCCACGCGAAACTTCCGGGGCCATGGCGGCGATAAGGCCGGGGTGAAATAGCATGCCGAACGACGTAGAAAAAACCGAACGAACCCAAGCGTTCGCGCACTTGAAGTTCGCGCGCATGGGTCCGCGCAAGCTGCGCCGCATCGCCGATGCCATTCGCGGCAAGAGCGTCCGCGAAGCGCTCGTGCTGCTGCAATTTGCGGGCGTGTTCGCGGCCGAGCCGATGTACAAGCTGCTGCGCAGCGCGGTTGCGAACGCCGAGAACAATCACGACATGAACACCGACGAGCTGTACGTGACGCGGATTACGGTCGACGGCGGCCCGGGCGGCCGTTTCACCAAGCGCCTGGATCCGCGTGCGCAAGGGCGCGCGAACTTCAAGCGTAAGCGCATGTCTCACGTAACGATCGCCGTCGGTGCGAAACCGGTGCGCGTTCCGAGACAACGCGCGGGCGCTTCGATTTCGTTAAAGCGCGCAACGACGCCACGGGCGGCAGCGGCCGGCCCGACGCCTGCCGCGCGCAAACGCGTTACTAAAAAAGCTACGGCTGCTGCGGGGACCACGAAGTAAATGGGACAGAAAATTCATCCGGTCGGCATGCGTTTGGGCATTACCCGCACGTGGGACAGCCGCTGGTTCGAGAAAAAGCACTACAAGGACTGGCTTCACGAAGACCACGCCATCCGCAAGTACTTCACGCGCTGGATGCGTCCGGCTGCGATTTCACGCATCGAGATCGAACGGCGCGCCAATCAGGCGCGAGTGATTATCAATACTGGCAAGCCGGGCATCATCATCGGCAAGCGCGGCGTCGGCATTGAAGAGATTCGCAAGAACCTGGAAAAGCTGACCGGCAAGAGCGTGCAAGTCAACGTCATGGAAATCAAGCACATCGAACTCGATGCGCGACTGGTCGGTCAGAACATCGTCGATCAGCTCGAGAAACGCATCGCGTTCCGTCGCGCCATGAAGCAAGCCATCATGCGTACCATGAAGGCCGGCGCGCGCGGCGTAAAGGTTCAAGTGTCCGGACGGCTTGGCGGCGCGGAAATCGCGCGGACCGAGCGTAACTCCGACGGCAAAGTGCCGCTGCACACATTGCGCGCCGACATCGACTACGCGCACGTCGAAGCATTCACCACCTTCGGCCGCATCGGCGTGAAGGTTTGGATCTACCGCGGCGAAGTGCTGCCCGATCAGTCACGTCCGGAACCGCAGCGCGTGGATTCGCGGGCCGAGCGCGCGACGTTCCGCGATCGTCGCGACCGCGGAACGCGCGGTGGCCGTGCCCGCGGCCCGAGCGCACCGGTAGCGGCGGTGCCCGACAGCACCGGAGAGCAGCATCCGCACGAGTCGCCCTCACCGATCGAAAGCAATCCGCAGCAGATTCCGGATACCTCGCCGGCGCCAAGTCCCGCCGAAGGCCATCCGAACGAAGTCAGCCCGCAGGGCGAACCATCGCCTTCACAACCCACTCCCGGGAGTGCCGAGTAATGCTTACACCAAAACGCGTTAAATGGCGCAAAGTTCATCGTGGGCGCATGACCGGTCGCGCAATCCGCGGCTCGACGCTGACGTTCGGTGATTTCGGATTACAGGCGCTCGAACCGTGCTGGATGACCAATCGCCAGATCGAAGCCGCGCGTATCGCGTTAACTCGCCACATCAAGCGCGGCGGAAAAGTCTGGATCAAAGTGTTCCCCGACAAATCGGTAACGAAGAAACCGGCCGAAGTTCGCATGGGTGCCGGTAAAGGCAACCCCGAGTTTTGGGTGGCGGTCATTCGTCCCGGACGCGTGCTGTTCGAGCTTTCGGGCGTGACGCCCGAGGTCGCGCGCGAAGCGCTGCGCTTGGCTGCCTCCAAGCTGCCGATCGGAACGAAGATCCTCTCGCGTGAGGAGAGTGCGGCATGAAACCCAATGAATTTAAAGAGCTGCGCGGTTTGACGATCGACGAACTCAAGCAGAAAGCCAAAGAAACGAAGGAAGAACTGTTCAACCTGCGTTTCGCGCTTCGCACCGGGCATCTGACGGACTTCAGTAAGGTCCGCGCGATGCGCCGAACGTACGCGCAAATTCAAACCGTTATTTCACAAAAACGAATCGCCGAGGCAAACAATGGAGCAGCCTAACCCCGTGGAAGCGACCCCCAATACCGGCGCGGCCGTTCAGCCCGCCGGCCGCAAGGCGCGCCGCGTCAAGCAGGGCCGTGTCGCTTCGAACAAGATGGATAAAACGATCGTCGTGGTCGCCGAAACGCGCGTTGCGCATCCGGTATACGGCAAAATCGTGCGAAAATCGATGAAGTTCAAGGCGCACGACGAGCGGAACGAGGCCGGCATCGGCGACGTCGTGCGCATCATGGAAACGCGCCCGCTCTCGCGTGAGAAACGCTGGCGGCTCGTGCAAATCGTCGAGAAGGCCAAGTAAGCATGATTCAACAGGAATCCCGGCTCAAAGTGGCCGACAATTCCGGCGCTCGCGAACTGCTCTGCATTCACGTCAGCGGCGGCAGCCGTCATCCATACGCGCACGTCGGCGACATCATCGTGGGAACCGTCAAGAGCGCGATCCCGGGTGCGGCCGTTAAAAAAGGCCAGGTGGTCAAGGCGGTGGTCGTACGCACGTCCTCGCCGATTCGCCGCGCCGACGGCTCGGTCGTGAAGTGCGATGACAACGCCTGCGTCATCATCAAAGGCGACAAAGACAATTTAGATCCGCGCGGGACGCGCGTCTTCGGGCCCGTCATGCGCGAACTGCGCGAACGCGGCTTTTTGAAGATCGCCTCGCTCGCGCCGGAGGTGCTCTAACTCTAATGGCGACAGCAGTGAAAACGCACATCATCAAAGGCGACACCGTGATGATCCGTCGCGGCAAAGAAAAAGGCAAGCGCGGCGTCGTGAAGGCCGTCTTTCCGCGCGCCGGAAAGGCGACGATCGAAGGTCTCAACATCGTCAAACGTCACACCAAACAGGGTTCGCAGCAGCAGAACATGGGCGGCTCCGCGCAAACCGGCGGCATCGTCGATAAAGAAGCGCCGCTTCCCATCTCGGCGCTCCAGTACGTCTGCGAGAAGTGCAAAGCCCCGACGCGCCTTCGGCATCACGAAACGGCGAACGGCTCCAAGCGCGTGTGCGTGAAGTGCGGCGAACCCGCACGCGAATCCATAAAGGCAGGGCGCGGCTAATGGCTGAGCGGTTAAGAGCAAAGTACGACAGCGAAGTGCGCAAGAAACTGCAGGAAAAGTTCGGCTACAAGAACGTCCATCAGATTCCTAAGCTCGATAAAGTCGTCATCAACATGAGCGTCGGGGACGCGATTACGAACAGCAAAATTTTGGACGTTGCGGTGAACGAGCTTCAAGCGATCAGCGGCCAGAAACCGGTGGTCACCAAGGCCAAGAAGTCGATTGCGGCATTTAAGCTGCGCGAAGGCATGAACATCGGTGCCAAGGTGACGCTGCGCGGCGAACGCATGTACGTCTTCCTCGACAAGCTGTTCAACGTCGTGCTGCCGCGCATCCGCGACTTCCGCGGGCTTCCGCGAAAGTCGTTCGACGGTCGCGGCAACTACAATATGGGCTTGCGCGAGCAACTCGTGTTCCCGGAGATCAACTACGATAAAGTTGACAAGGCGCGCGGCATGGACATCGTGATCGTTACGACCGCGAAAAATGACGAAGAGGCGACCGAATTCCTGACGGCAATGGGCTTGCCGCTCCAAAAAGGATCGCAAGGTAACTAAGCATGGCAAAAACCTCGATGATTGAAAAATCGAAGCGCACTCCGAAGTTCAAAGTGCGCCAGCATAACCGGTGCCTGATGTGCGGCCGTCCGCGCAGCGTGTTCCGCAAGTTTGCGCTGTGCCGTATCTGCTTCCGCGAAAACGCCCATAAAGGCAACATTCCCGGCGTGACCAAGGCGTCGTGGTAAAGAGGAAATAGTTACTATGGCTGTCATTACCGATCCGATCGCCGACCTGCTGACCCGCATCCGCAATGCGAATACGGCAAACCACCAAGTGGTTGACGTGCCTGCTTCGCGCATGAAGTTTGCCGTCGCGCAGATTCTCAAGGACGAGGGTTTCGTCAAAGAGGTCGAGCGCGTTAACGAAGGGCCGCAAGGCGTGATCCGCATCACGCTAAAGTACGGCCCCGAAAAAGAAAAAGTCATCACCGGCCTGCGTCGCATTTCGCGACCGGGGCTGCGCGTCTTCACGGGGAAGACCGAGATTCCGCGCGTGCTCGGCGGTCTAGGTCTTGTCATCATCTCGACGAGTAAAGGCATTATGTCCGGCAAACGCGCCAAAAAAGAAGGCTGCGGGGGCGAAGTCCTCGCGTACGTGTGGTAATCGAACATGTCTAGAATTGGAAAACTTCCCGTCGCCGTGCCGAACGGCGTCAACGTGAACCTCGCCGAGAACGAAGTTCACGTCAAAGGGCCCAAAGGCGAACTGCGCCAGTCGATCCTCGACGTCGTCTCGGTGAAGCTGGAAGACGGTCAGGTGATCGTCGAGCGCAAAGGCGAAGCCAAAGAACACCGCTCGGCGCACGGCTTGACGCGCACGCTGATCAACAATATGGTCGAAGGCGTGAGTAAGGGCTTTCGTAAGAGCCTCGAGATTCAGGGCGTCGGGTATCGAGCGGCCAAGGCCGGAGAAAAAGTGAACTTGACGCTCGGCTACTCGCATCCGATCAGCTTCGATCCGCCCGAAGGCATCTCGCTTTCGGTCGAAGGCACGAACAAAATTCACGTTGACGGGATCGACAAGCAGAAAGTCGGCCAGGTCGCCGCGGAAATTCGTTCGCTCCGTCCGCCCGAGCCGTACAAGGGCAAAGGCGTCCGGTATTCGGGCGAAGTCGTCCGCCGGAAACTCGGCAAGGCCGGAAAGGCAGGCAAGAAGTAATGCCGCACGTTTCAAAAGACGTTTCTCGTCAGAAGCGCCACGCGCGTTTACGGCGCAAGGTCGTGGGAAGTGCGGAACGTCCGCGTCTGCTGGTTCGCCGAACGCTCCATCACATCTACGCAACCGTCGTCGATGATGCGAAGGGCCATACCATCGTCGCGGCGTCAACCCGTCAGAAGGACCTCGCCGACGGCCTCGAGTCGACGACGAACCTCACAGCCGCCGAAAAAATCGGACAAACGATTGCATCGAAGGCCAAAGAAGCCGGGATCACGGCGGTCGTCTTCGACCGCGGCGGCCTAAAGTATCACGGGCGCATTAAAGCCCTTGCAGATGCCGCGCGCGGAGCGGGGTTGGAGTTCTAATGAATTATCGTGGTGGTCGCGATCGCGACAATAGCGGCTTTGAAGAGACCGTCGTTCGCGTCAATCGCGTTGCGAAGGTCGTCAAAGGCGGCAAGCGATTTAGCTTCAGCGCGCTCGTCGTCGTCGGCGATCGTAAGGGCAAAGTCGGTTTCGCTATCGGCAAAGCCGGTGAAGTTCCCGAAGCGATTCGAAAAGCCGTCGAAGCGGCGAAAAAGAACCTCGTGACCGTGCCGATGGTGGAGAAGAGCATTCCGCAC
>JALYTZ010000238.1 GCA_030854025.1 Vulcanimicrobiota bacterium | reverse complement strand
AGTCGGAAGATGTCGAGCGCCTTGTCGTACTCGTACTTATTGCGCGAACGCTCGGGAATCTCGACGACGACGTTGATTTCATCGGGCGAACTGCTTCCGAGCGGAAGATGCAAATAGTTTTTCGGTGCGGGAGCTGCCATAACAGTCCCTCGGCATTCCCGTCATCTCATGCGAAGCCTGTCATGCGAAGCGTCGGGAAATCTGCCCGGCGTTCTCGAAACACCGACTTGATAATGGAAGAGGTGGAGTTTCTCGTCGTGGGCTGCGGGCCGGCCGGCGGCACTGCCGCGCGGGAAGCCGCGCGTGCGGGCGTGCAGACGGTCGTTCTCGACAAAGACAGCGTGATCGGAAGCAAGAGGGTGTGCGCGGCGGGGTTGCGTCCCGGCTTCTGCGCAACATTCGACATCCCGAGGTCGATCGTGCACTGCGATACCCCGCGCCTCGCGCTGTTCGACGCCGGCGGTCGCGAACACGTCGTCCGATTTGGTCCCGGCCATACGACCACCCGCGAAGAACTGGACGGAACGATTGCGCAACTTGCGCAGCGTGAGGGCGCGCAGATTCGCACGTCGTCACTTTTTCGTTCGTTGCGGCGCGACCGCGGCCGCGCCGTCGTCGAGTATGCCGATCTCGTAAGCGGCGAGCGTAAGCGGATCGGGGCTCGTACCGTTTTTTTCGCGCAAGGTTCTACGGCAAAACTCGAAAAAGACGACGCGTTCGCATTCGATCGCTGGGACGATGGCCTCATGACCACGCTCCAGTATCGCGCTTATCTCGAGCGTCCGGCCGTTGCGGTGGCGTACGAGACGCTCGAGCTTCATTACTACCCTGCCGTCGACGGCCGTCAGATCGTAGCGTGGATGTTTCCCAAACGCGACCATCTCGCGATCGGGCTAGGTTTCGTAGGCAAAATGGCCGGCGCGCCGCTTCGCGAGGAACTGGACCGTTTCACCGAACGCGTGCGCAGCCGGCTGTTCCCGGACGTGCCGTTCACCTTGAAAACCGAAGGGCATCTGCTGTACGGAGGGCTGCCGCGCCCAAACATCGCGGCATCCGATTCCATGGTCGGAGGCACGGCAGCCGGATTGGTCGATGCGACCAACGGCGAGGGAATCTACGAAGCTGCAATGAGCGGGCGCTTTGCCGCGGCCGCTGCCGCGCAATCGCGCACCAAACCGAACGCGGTACAGGCGTACGAAAAAAAGATGAAGCGGCGGTTTTACCGGCGGCTGGCGCACCGAGTGACGCTGATGCGATACCTTGAAGCGCGGCCCGCACGATTCGGTGCGCTTTTCGATCAGCTCGCGGCCACGCCGCGGTTTGCCGATATTCTTCAGCGAGAAGACGATGAACGATCGATGATTGACCGCCTCTACCTCTATGGACAAGCGCTGCGATTTGCCGCACGCGCCGCGCGAGCCTAACGCGTGGCGCGTTTTATCGTGCTCCGGTCTGCGCGGCTGGTTGCGGTGCTGCTCGCGATTACGGTCGTCAGCTTCCTCTTCCTGAAAGCGATACCGGGCGATCCGGTCTCCATTCGTCTAGGCGATCGGGCGACGCCGGAAGAAGCGGCGGCGCTGCGCAGCTCGCTCGGACTCGACCGGCCCGTGCCCGTGCAGTTGGGAATGTACCTCGCGCATGCTGCACGGGGTGATCTCGGAAAGTCGATCGTCGACAACGAACCCGTCGCCGCAAAGCTTGGGCAGTACTTTCCTGCGACCGTCGAACTGGCAATCGCCGCGATGCTGGTTGCAATTGCGCTCGGCGTTCCGATCGGGATTCTTTCGGCGATTCGGTTCCGTTCCGCGTGGGATGCGCTTGCGATGAGCCTCTCGCTGCTCGGTGTTTCAATTCCGGTTTTTTGGCTGGGATGGATGCTCGTCTATCTGCTGGCCGTCGTGCCCTCGCACTTCGGCCTCGACCTGTTTCCAATTTCGGGCCGTATTTCGTTGCAGTACAGCGTGCCGCCGATAACCCATCTGGTAGTCCTGGATACCTTGTTGCAGGGCAACCTTCGCGCTGCTGCGGACGGGCTGTGGCATTTGGTTTTGCCGGCGCTCACCCTCGGTACGATACCGCTCGCAATCATTGCCAAGATCACGCGGAGCGGCATGCTCGAAGTGCTTCGCAGCGACTATATCCGCACCGCGCGCGCCAAGGGGCTCTCCGAGTGGACGGTCATCGTTCGTCATGCGCTGCGCAACGCACTTGTGCCGATCATCACGATCGTCGGCCTGCAGACCGGTCTGCTCTTGGGCGGCGCCGTTCTAACCGAGCACATCTTCGCGTGGCCCGGCGTCGGCCGCTTGGCGTTCGACGCCATCAGCAATCGCGACATGCCGCTGATCAACGGATGCATTCTGCTGTTCGCTGTCGTCTTTGTCGTCGTCAATACGATTGTCGACGTTCTCTATGCAGCCGCAAATCCGCGCATCCGGTACGGTTCGTAACTATTGTCTGCCGTCGCCATCAGCGAAACCGAATTCCGCGTTTTGCGAGACCTCATTCGAAAACGAATCGGGATTTTTTACGATGACACGAAGCAGTTTCTGCTTCAGAGCCGGCTTCAAACCCGATTGGTCAAGTGCAGCCTGCCGGACTTTTCGGCGTATCACCGTTACTTAACCATCGGGACGGAGCGCGAACGCGAGTGGAGCGAACTCGCGTCGGTGCTATCAAACAATGAAACGTACTTCTTTCGAGAACGCGCGCAGCTGGACGTTCTCGCGTCGGTGGTACTCGAAGACGCGCTTCGACGGTCGGGAAACTTACGTGTCTGGTCGGCCGCCTGTTCGACCGGCGAAGAACCCTTTACCCTCGCCATGATGCTCCTGGGCACGCAACGCATCGGGGCCAATCAGTTGAAAATTCGCGCAAGCGACATTTCGCCGCGCGCGCTGGAGCGCTGCTCGGAAG
>JALYTZ010000236.1 GCA_030854025.1 Vulcanimicrobiota bacterium | reverse complement strand
ATCCTCGCATGGCATTCGACTCACTCTTCACCGGCATCTCCGGGCTTAACGCATATCAGGCCCAGATCGACATGATTTCGAACAACGTCGCGAACGCCGGAACCACCGGATTCAAAGGGCAGCGCATGACGTTTGCCGACACGTTTTATCAGACGCAAGGCTCCGCGTCCGGACCGACGCAGGAGCGCGGCGGCATCAACCCGCAGGATCTCGGCCTCGGCGTGCGCGTCAACACCGTCGACACGAACTTCTTGCAAGGCGGCCTGGAAACGACCGGCATCAATACCGATCTCGCCGTGAACGGCGACGGATTCTTCGTGCTTCGCAACTCGGACGGAAGCGGTACGCCGGTGTACACGCGCGACGGCGCCTTCTCACTCAACTCGAACGGCGCGCTCTACGATCCGGCAACGGGCCTAGCGGTGCAAGGATACACCGCCGACGCGGCGGGCAAGATCACGTCGAGCGGCACGCCCAACGGCATCGTCATTCCGCTTGGCCTCGCGCAGCAAGCGACGGCGACCGGCGGCGCGAACTCCGTAAAACTCGGGCCGGCGAACGATAAAAACTTCGACGTCTCCCTCGGCGGCTCGCTCGACGCCACGCAATTCGCACAAGAGCAAAGCGCGCCGGGCACCGGCGTTTCGAAAGTGCTCACCACGACGATCTATGACTCGCTCGGCAACGCTCACCAGGCGACCTTGACGTTCCAAGCGGATCCAAATGCCGACGACGGCGCCTTGCCCGCCACGCTCGCCGACGGCGCCGGCGCGAGTCACACCGTAGCTACGCGTTATAAAGTAAGCGTATCGTTTGCGGACGGAACGCAAGTCGGCGGCGCGGCATCCGGGACCGTCGGCTACGCGTTCTTCGACGCCAACGGTCAATTTGTCAACACCTCGGGTGCTCCGAACGGCGCCACGATTCACGCCCAAGGAACGGCACCGTCGGCGGTCGCGGGAAATCTCGTCAACATTACCTCGTACAATACGCCCAATCCGCCGGCGCCGCCGCAAACCGGCAACAACGCGACCCCGCAGCCGTTCGGTTTGGACTTCTCGAACATGTCTGCGCTCGCGGGAACGCCGACGGCAAACGTTCTTGCGCAAAACGGCTACGCGTCGGGAATCCTCTCGAACATTTCCGTCGGGCAAGACGGAACCGTTACCGGTTCGTTCACCAATGGCGAACAGAAAACGCTGGCGCAAGTGGCGCTCGCGACGTTCCAGAACGAGCAAGGCCTCCATCGCACCGGAGCCAACGGCTTCGTCGCGACGGCAAACTCGGGACTCGCTCAATACGGAAGCGGCGCGTCGGGCCGGTTTGGTTCGATCATCGCCGGTTCGCTCGAACAATCGAACGTTTCACTCGCGGACGAATTCACCAAGATGATCGTCGCGCAGCGTTCGTTCGAAGCCAACAGCCGCACGATCTCGACCGCGGACCAAAACCTGACCACGGCCATTAACATCCGCGCCAGCGAAAACTAGCGCGGCTGCCGGAAGGAAGTCAACGGCGTTGGGGATGAGGGCATCCCCAACGCCCCCCTTTAACAGGCCTGTTAAGTAAGGAACGCTTCCAATCATGATCGCACTCACCCGGCTCAACAGTCAGCCCATCATGGTCAATTCGGACCTGATCGAATCGTTAGAGCAAACGCCGGACACCGTCGTTACGCTCACCAGCGGAAACAAGCTCATCGTGCGCGACTCCATGGAGAGCATACAAGCGCGCATCGTTGAATTCAAGCGCCGCATCTACGCTTCCGACGCCCCCCGAACCGATTAATCAGCGAAGCTGTAATATTGAGCTGACCGCGGCCGATACAGGTTAGGTATGAACCGCGGAGCACCGCCTTGGATATAGCAACTATCCTCGGCCTGTTAATTGCTTTTGGGGCGATCTTCGTAGCCGGCTGGGTTGGCGGCACCGATCCCCACATCGTATTCGGTCGCTGGGAAGCGCTGGTGCTTATTTTGGGCGGCACGATCGGAGCCACGTTGGTCTCCTTTCCACTGCGCACGTTCGTCCACGGGTTCTTCGGCGGATTCAAAACGGTTTTCGTGCAGCCCGTCTACCACGAACGCGAGCTAATCGCAACGCTCGTATCGTTCGCCGAAAAGGCGCGCCGCGAAGGCCTGCTCGCGCTCGAAAACGAGGCTGCGGCTCTGGACGACGAATTTATGCGGGGCGGCATACAACTGGTCATCGACGGACGCGATACCGACGTCATTCGAAAAGTCCTCGAGACCGAAGCCAGTCACGTACAAGAGCGGGGGACCAAAGCCGAAGCGGTTTTCACGAACCTAGGCGGCTACTCGCCCACGCTCGGGATCATCGGTACGGTGCTCGGCTTAATCGGAATGCTGCGCGGCTTAGCCGCAGCGGCCACGAGTTCCAACGTCGCCGGATCGATCGGCGTTGCAACTGCGCAAGCGTTCGTTGCCACGTTCTTCGGAATTCTTTTCGCAAATCTCTTGTGGCTGCCGATGGCCACCAAGATCAAGGAACGCTACGGGCAGTTGCTGCTCGTGCGGGAAATCATGATCGAAGGCATCCTCTCCATTCAGGCGGGCGATAATCCGCGTCTGCTCGAGGAGCGGTTGAACGCCTTTCTCGATCCGAGCGAACGCGAAACCGAAATTCAAGAGGGCGGCGCAGTTGCCGAGCCGAGCTTTTCGCCTTCATGAGTCGTTCGTTTAGATCCGCGGGACGCGCCGCGGAGAACCGCCTGCGCAAGCGGGCGGAAGAGCAGAAGGTCGAGTCGGCCGGCATGATGCGCTGGCTGCTGACCTATGCCGACGTGATCACCCTCATGCTGGCGCTGTTCATCATCCTGTTCGCAATGTCGACCATCAGCAAAGTAAAAGTTCAGGCGTTCGCCAAATCGGTTTCCGGCGGCTTCGACAATACCTGGTCGGTCAATCAGCCGCCGAGCGGCGGAACGACGGGTACGCTAGGCGGCGATGCGCTCTCGCGAGTGCCCACGGTGGAGCACGAACTTCAGAAGTACATCGCGAAAAACCATTTGCAGAAGCAGATGCTCGTACATCTGGACCACCGCGGGCTGGTCATTACGCTACTTTCCGACAAATCATACTACGACGAAGGAAGCGCCGTGCTGCGCCCGCAGACGCTGCGCATTTTAGACGAAGTCGACTCGTTTCTCAGAGAGAACCAAAATTTGATCCGAGTGGAAGGCAACACGGACGATGTGCCGATCCACACGGCTGCGTATCCGAGCAACTGGGAACTTTCGACCGCGCGGGCGGTCAACGTGGTGCGTTATTTGGTCGAGCACGACAAGCTCGAAGCGACGCGCATTTCAGCGGCGGGATACGGACAATTTCATCCACGGACGGGTAATGGCAGCGATACGGCGCGGCAAGCGAATCGACGGGTCGATATCGTCTTGCTCAATGCGTCGATATCGCGCGCCGAGAAGGGCTAAAATACGTCCGAATGTCCAGTCTTTCGCAAGAAGAGATTGACGCGCTCATCAACCAGCTCGCGCAAGAGCCGGCCGAAAAAATCGAGACCTTCGAACAGAAGAAGATCAAGCCGATCGACTTCCGCTTCAACAAGCGACTAGAAAAATTCACGGGCACGCAGCTCCAAACGCTGCGCACGCTGCACGAAAATTTCACACGGCTGCTGAATAACTCGCTTTCGGTGCACTTGGGCACGCGAGTGGAAGCAACCATCGTTTCGATCGAGCAGATCAGCTACGGAGACTTCATCGCATCGATCGGCATGCCGTCGATCCTTGCCATTTACTCGATGGACCCGCTGCCCGGCAGCGGCATCGTGCAGGTGGACCTCAATCTGGTCTTCTCGGTCATCGACCGCCTCCTGGGCGGTCCGGGATGGTTTCCGCAGCGTTTGCGCGACCTGACGGATATCGAGCGTACGCTTATGCAGCGATTCATGGCGCGAATGCTAAACAGCTATCGCGAATCGTGGAATTACCTGCTGACCCTTTCGCTCAAAATCGAAGCGCTCGATTCCAAACCGCAATTTATTCCTCGAATTATCCCGCTCGACCAAATCGTCGCCTACATTTCGTGCGAACTGAAAATCGGCGATATGGCGGGCGTGATGAACTTCTGTCTGCCGCACTTGGTCCTTCAATCGATCGCGGGACAGCTGACCGATTTTCAATGGTCGCCGACCGTGGCCGCCGGCCGCGGCGTTACTCCTGAGGACGTCGCGCAGCTTGCGCTCAACGTCGAACGGGCTCGCGTCGACGTTGAAGTGGAATTGGGAAAAACGACCGTTTCGCTGCGCGACCTGGTCGCACTTGCGCCGGGCGATATCATCACGTTTGACAAAACCACCGATCAGCCGCTCGTCGCGCGCGTGAACGATCGCGCGAAGTTCCGCGTGTTTCCGGGCGTCAATAAAGAGCGCATAACCGTTCAAGTCGCCTCTCATATCGCTAGCGAGGATCAATAACTATGCCGCAACTACAGCAGCTTGCCGATTCGATGCTGGCCGCGGCCGGCGCGGTTCTCGGGCGTCTGGTAGACTTTCCGGTCACCGCCGGCACGAGCGCACGCCATGACCACCAGGGCTCAATCCATACCGACGGCTCGGAATTGATCGCCGTCTGCAGCGTTCCGTCATTGGCCATCGGGGTCGTCGCGCGTTTTGAGTCGGCCGATATTTCTCGTGTCGTGGGGCTGATGCTGGGCGGCGGCGACGAGGGCGGCGAGATGGGAGCGATGCAACTGTCGATTGTTTCCGAAACGGTAACGCAAATTGCGGTCGCCATGGCCGAACGGCTTGCAACCGAACTCGGTGCAAGCCTCGACGACATTCGCGCCGAGGTATGCACCGATGCGACGAACATTCCGCCGCCGCCGTTCGAGTCGTATCAAGGAACTATTCGCGTGGGTTCGGACGTCGAGCCGCGCATAGCGATCGACTTCGACGGAATTGCCGCCGGCAAGATCGCCGCGAAATCCGCACCGCCGCGGGTTGCGCACAACGTTCCCAACGCACAAACCGTCGCGTTCGTGCCGATGGCGCCCACGCCGCGCGCCGCCCAGTCTAGTCGTGGCAACCTCGACATGGTTCACGACGTACCGCTGCAAATCAGTGCGGTCTTAGGAAAAGCCGGACTCACCCTTCGCGAGGTCGTCTCCCTGGCGCCCGGAAGCGTGTTCGAACTCGACAAGCTCTCGAGCGAGCCGATCGATCTGTACGTCAATAACATTCTGATCGCGCGCGGGGAAGTGGTCGTGGTCGACGACACGTTTGCCGTTAAGATAAGCGAACTCAACCCGAACGCGGCATAGTCGGTGCCGCCAGGTTTTATCGGTCAATACCTGCTCGCGCTTCTCGTTGTCGCGGTCATGCTCGTGGGTCTGTGGATCATCGTGCGCGCGCTTGGCCGCGGACGGCTCATCGCGTCGACGGGAAAGCGTTTGGTCAGCGTCATCGAGTCAACGTATGTTTCGCAGAACACGACGCTGCACGTCATTAAGGTCGCCGATCGTTTTTATCTGATCGGCGGCGGCAGCGGGCACCTGCAGACGCTTGCCGACATTCCGGCGGAAAACGTCGCCCCGTGGCTGGACGAACAGCGGAATCTTTTTTCCACCCAGACTGCGCCGATCGCGACGCTTTTTAAGAATTTAAGGAACCCGCCGAAACGATGATCGCGAAGCTTTTGTCACGCATGTGGTGCCGGTACCACACTTTTTTTGTTGCCGGAAGCGTCGCGATCTTGACGCTGTGGGTGATTCCTGCGATCGCGAACGCCGCCACGGCGCCGGTTGCGCCGACGGTTCCGATTCCGCATATCAACATCGGCATCGGCCAGGCGCACAACCCGCGTGACGTTGCCACGTCGCTGCAGATTCTGCTGCTTCTAACGGTCCTCTCTCTGGCACCGACGCTGCTCGTGCTTCTGACATCGTTTACGCGGGTGATCGTCGTGCTCTCGTTCGTGCGCACCGCCTTGGGCACCCAGCAGGTGCCGCCCAATCAAGTCCTCGTGGGGCTCGCACTGCTGCTTACGTTTTTCATCATGTCACCGGTCATCAAGAATATTAACGCAAACGCGCTCCAGCCGTATCTGAAGAATCAGATTTCACAATCGGCCGCGCTCGATCGCGCTGCAAAGCCGCTGCGCACGTTCATGTTCAAACAGACGCGAGACAAGGACATCCAGTTGTTTTACGGCTTGGCAAAAGAGCCGCGCCCGAGCGCTCCCAAGGATGTGCCGACGTACATTCTCGTGCCGGCGTTCGTGATCTCGGAATTGAAGACGGCTTTTGAGATCGGGTTCGCGATTTACGTACCGTTTATCGTGATCGATATGGTAGTCGCGGCGATCCTGCTCTCGATGGGCATGATGATGATTCCCCCGGTGATCATCTCACTGCCGTTCAAGATTCTCATATTCTTACTCGTCGACGGATGGAATTTGACCGTATCGGCCATCTTCCAAAGCTACCGATGACCTACGCCGATGCGATCGGCATCGGGCGCGATGCTATTTTCGTAGCGTTTGTCGTGGCCGCTCCCGTCCTGCTGCTTTCGATGGTGGTCGGCCTGGTAATATCGATCTTTCAGGCGGTTACCCAAATCCAGGAGCCGACGTTGACATTCATTCCCAAGATCGTCGTGTCGGCATTGGCAATTCTGTTTTTCGGGCCGTTCATGCTGGCAGTTCTTACCGACTTTATGACTCGGACGTTCACGCACCTGGGCACGTTCGTCAAGTAACGTGCCAGGCCGCTAATGCCCGATATTTTTGGGCTCAGCCAGGCGCAATTCGAGACGTTCCTTCTCGTCTTCATGCGCACGGCGACGATGCTCGCCGTCTTTCCAATTTTTTCGGCCAGCCAAATCCCGCGGATGGCGAAGATCGCTATTTCGCTGATCATCGCGTTCGTGCTCTACCGAGCGGTTCCGACGCTGGCACCATTTGCTAACGTGTACGAGCTGGGTGCCGGTGCCGTCAGTCAGGTGGTGCTCGGTTTGATCGTGGGGTTCGTCGCGCAGATCGTTTTCGTCGGTATTCAGTTTGCCGGGCAGATCCTCGACATACAAATCGGTTTTGCGGTCGCGAACATCATCAATCCGACGACGCAAGAACAGGTGACGGTCATCGGTGAGCTAGAGCTGGCCCTCGCGACGCTGATATTTCTGATCAGCGATTCGCACCTGTTGCTGCTGCAGGGCATCGGCGGCTCGTTCGCGTTGCTACCCCTGCCGTACATCAATCTCGATCCGAGCGTGGCCGGCAACATCGTGCTGTTCTTGGGGCAGGCGTTTCTCATCGTATTGAAGATCGCGGCGCCCGCCGCCGTCGCGCTGTTCATCGTAAATATCGCGCTGGGGTTGATGGCGCGCGTGGCTCCTCAAATGAACGTTTTCGTCGTCGGGTTTCCACTGCAGATCGGCGTGGGTTTGATTATGCTTGCTCTCTGCGTACCGCTGCTCGTCGCCGTTGCACCGCAGCTTTTCGAACAGCTGCCGCATCAAATGGACGCGGTGATGCGAGGGATGGCCGTGCCGTCTCCCTCGCCCTCCCCTTAGGGAATCTCTGATTAAGAGCTTCCCTTAGAAGTATGTAAACTGTCCGATGAGGTTCGCGCTCGCCTCCGTGAAGTAGATGCGGCCGTCAGCCCCGAGCGTCATCGTTCCCGGTTGCGCGTTAGCGGTTGAAATCGGAAATTCTTTGACGGTGACGTCGGTACCGAGCAC
>JALYTZ010000222.1 GCA_030854025.1 Vulcanimicrobiota bacterium | reverse complement strand
CTGCTCGTCGGTTCTACGCTCCTGGCGCGTCTGGGCACCGCGTACACGCTAAAAACGGACGTGCTCGGCGACGCGCCGATCAACGGCGGAACGCTCACGGGAAACCTTTATTTGCGCGGCGGCGGTGATGCGCTTCTCACCGAAAAAGATTTGGATGACGCCGCCGATTCGCTCGTCGCGGCGGGCCTCAAACGCGTCACCGGCAGCATCACGACCGATGCAAGCCGATACGATAACCAACGCTTGGGTTTTGGATGGTCGGTCGACGACCTTCCCTACTACTACGCGCCCGTCGTATCGGCGCTCGAATTGGAAGACGGCGTGCTGCACGTGCACATGCTTGCGGGGCCGACGGTCGGCGCGCCCGTGCAACTGCGGGTCAAGCCGGTCAGCAACACGTACACGATCGACAACCAGTTGACGACGGCCCCGGCCACGGGTAAAGATACGTCCGATATCAGCCGCGTGTGGGATCAGCCGCGAACGATCCGCCTCACCGGTACGTATCCGCTCGGCGCCAAAGAGTCGGGCGACCTGGTTCCATCGGTTCCCGATCCGGAAAGTTACGCCGGCGACGTTTTTCTGCGCGCGCTTCAGGCGCGGGGCGTCACCATCGCGGGCGGCGTTGCCGGCGGCAAGACACCGGCAGCGGCTCGAACGCTTTGGTCGCACGCCTCGGAGCCGGTTCCGCAACTGCTCGCGGATTTCTGGTACCCAAGCGACAATCTCATGGGTGAACTGTTTCTCAAAGAACTGGCCGCAGCAGGCGGCGTGCAGCCCGGCACCGATGCGAACGGCGCCAAGTTGGAACAAGCCTGGCTGCGTTCGATCGGCGTGCAGCCCGATACCGTGACGATCGGCGATGGTTCAGGCCTCTCGCAGTACGACCGCATCACGCCGCACGATCTGCACGAAATTTTGCAGGCCGATTGGAATGGTCCCAACCGCAACGTCGTCCTCAACGCGCTGCCCGTGTCCGGCGTTCGCGGCTCGCTGCGCAATAGCTATAAGGGAACGGCGGCCGAACGCAAAGTCTTCGCGAAAACCGGCAGCATCAGCCACGTGCGCACGATTTCCGGTTTTGTAATCACGAAATCGCATGGCCCGGTTACGTTTTCATTCATGATCAACGATTGGATGGGCGAGGACAAGCCGCACGGTGCAGCCGATCTGGCAAAGGTCCGGGGGGAGGTTTTCGCGCAACTTGCTGCCCAGTAATGCTGGGCGCAAATTTTGAGCGCGAAATCCGCGAACAACCCGACGTCTGGCGAACGATCGCCGCGTCCGATAAAGCGGTAACGCTTGCGCGCGCCATTCGCGATCGCGATGTGGTGCTTCTTGGAAGTGGAAGTTCGCTCTTCATGTCGCAGCTCGGCGCGCTCGCATTGCGGCGCCGCGGCATTCGCGCGCATGCGTTGGCGGCAACCGAAGCGCCGCTCGATAATGCAGCCTATCGCAATGCCGCCGTAATCGCGTGTTCGCAGAGTGGGCGTTCCGTCGATTTGCTCGAGGCGCTCGACGTCCTCGAGCCGAGTGAATTGATCGCGCTTACGAATACTCCCGACTCGCCGCTCGGCCGCCGTTCGGACGTCTGCATTGACGTCGGCTCCGGCCCGGAAGTCGCCGTTCCGGCGAGTAAAAGCGTCACCGCGACCGCGGCAATTCTGCTTTGGGCGGCGGGACTGATGAGCGGTCAGCACTCGCGCAATGCAAACACACTGATCGAAACGGCCGAGGACGTACGGGGATGGCTCGACGGCCCCGAAGTCGACACGGTGCGCGAAGCGGCCGTGCGCATCGCCCGTCGGCGAAGCGTCGTCATCGTCGGAACCAGTTACGGGTTACCGGTCGCGCACGAGTTCGCGCTCAAGCTCAAAGAAGCGAGTTACATCCATGCCGAGGGATTTTCCGCGGGAGAATTCCGGCACGGCAGCGCCGCCATGCTCGATGCGACCTGCGCGATCATCGGCATCGTCGACGAAGTCTCGCGCAACGTGGTGAATCGCCCGCTGGTCGAAGCCGTTCAGGCCGAAAGTTTGCGCTATGTCATCGGCGGTCACATCGGCGATATTCCGCTGCTCGGACCGGTGGCAGGCGAAGCCTACAATACGCTCGCCTGGCTGGTCGCCGCTCAAATGATCGCCTTGTACGTCGGACGCACGCGCTACGTTGAAAGCGACGCGCCGCGCGGCCTTACTAAAACAATGGTATAGCCGAAAAAGCATCCCAACTTTCCGCAGGGACCGCTCCGGCTTTTGGCATAATGAGAGCCTCAAGCGAACGCGCGTGGGATCACGTCGATTCGCTTGTTTTTGTTTCGGGCTGGCTCCGGGTTGCATCGAGCAACGGAACGCGCGCGGAACGATGCTGATAGGAGAACGTATCGATGAAGCAAGCACTTCGCCGGTGCCAACATCTGGCATTATTCCTGGTCGCCGCTACGGCAGCGAGTGTTTTTGCCATGGGCACCGCAGCGGCCGGAACGACGGGCACGATCACCGGCACCGTCACCGATGCCGCATCCGGATCGCCGGTTGCGAACGTCAAAGTCACGGCATCGGCGCCGAGCGGTTCGGCAAGCGTGGTCACGAATGCGGCGGGCTTTTACCTGCTGCAGCAACTCATTCCGGACACCTACACCG
>JALYTZ010000196.1 GCA_030854025.1 Vulcanimicrobiota bacterium | reverse complement strand
TCCTTACACAAGGCTACCTGCCCGGCGGCGCGGGCTCCGTCATTCCCGCCTTCGGCGAGTTCGTCGTGCGCGGGAATTTGGTCGTCGGTCTGATCGTATTCGCGATTCTCGTAACGATTCAATTCATCGTCATCGCGAGCGGATCGCAGCGCGTTGCGGAAGTCGCCGCGCGTTTTACGCTCGACGCGATGCCCGGCAAACAGATGGCAATCGATGCGGACGTCCACGCCGGCGCGTTGGATGCCGAAGGCGCGCGCCGCAAGCGTGAAGTCGTGCAGCGCGAGTCCGACTTCTACGGCGCCATGGATGGCGCCGGAAAATTCGTCAAAGGCGACGCGATCGCCGCGCTCGTGATCGTCGCGCTCAATTTGACCGGCGGAATCGCCGTCGGCGCGTTCTACCACGGCATGTCACCGGCCGACGCGGTCTCGACGTTTGCGCTGCTATCGATCGGCAACGCGCTCGTAACAACCCTGCCCGCGTTCTTGCTCTCGACCGCAATGGGGATGATGGTGACGCGCGTCGCCGCCGACAGCTCGCTGGGAGCAGATCTCGCGGCGCAGCTCTTTGCGCGTCCGGACGTGCTGCGCATCGCCGGCGGCCTGCTGCTCGCGCTTGCGCTCGTACCGGCACTGCCGCGCCCGGTCTTCATCGCGCTCGGCGCATGCGCGCTCGGCGGGGCGCAGTTAGCGAGCCGCGGCAAATTTCGCGCTGAGCTGGAACGCCGGCGTGCCCGCGAGGCCGCGAAGCGGCAAGCCATTCGACGCCCCGAGATGGCGCTCGGCCTTGTTGGGGTCGACGCCGTCTCGATCGATATCGGCGCGAATCTCGCGCCTCTGCTCGCATCGCCGCTTGCCGATGCGCTGCTCGACCGGGTCGGCGAGGTGCGCCGCGCCCTGGCGGCGGAAATCGGCATCGTCCTTCCCGGCGTGCGGCTTCGGGACGATCTGACGCGCGATCCGGACAGCTATGCGATTTGCGTGCGGGACGAGCCGGCGGGTGAAGGCGTTCTTTTGCTCGAGCATCTTCTTGCGGTCGCCGAAGTGGCCGTTCTCGAACACATCGGCGGTGAAGCGACTCGCGAACCCGTGTACGGACTGCCGGCCCGGTGGATCGGAACCGATGATCGCACCCGCGCCCAGAGCGAAGGCGCACTGGTCTTCGATGCCGTTTCCGTTATCGGATCGCATCTGGCCGAGGCGGCGCGGGCGAATGCGGCAGCTCTGCTGGGACGTCAAGAGCTGCAAACGCTGCTCGAACATCTGCGCGCAACCGTGCCGACCCTCGTTAAAGAAGTCGGAACCGATGCTCTTCCGCTCGCGGCGGTTCAAAAAGCGCTCGGGCTGCTGCTGCGCGAACGGGTGTGGCCGCGCGATCCGGTTGCCGCGCTTGAAGCGATGCTCGACTGTCCGCCGCAAGCCCGCGATCCGCGCGATCTTGCTGAAGCGGTCCGGAACGTGGTCGTGCCGCTGCAGCTGCGGCGTCGGGGGGTTCGACGGCTCGAGCCGCTTTTAATCGACCCCGCGCTGGAACGCGCCATCGCATCCGGCACGCTCGAACCGCCGTCGGTGATGCGCATCTGCGAGCAGGCTCGCGCCTACAAGAACGAGGTGCCGGCCGAACGGGCAGCCGTCGTTTGCAACGCCGCGGTGCGCCCTGCAATGGCCGAATTTCTAATTCGATCGGGAATCGCGCTCGACGTGTACGGTTTCGGGGAATTGCCGGCCGAGGTCGAACTACGCGCGGCGGGCGTGGTGCGTCACGCAGGTTCCGAACGTCCCCAAGCGAATTCCGGGGAGTTTGACGGGGCCATCCGGTCCTGATTGACCTTGTGTGTTTTTGACGCTGCGGCCCGGACACTTGGGCCGCAGCACTGCTTTTCCCTGGACGGATATGAGCTGGAATAGACTTAAGAACCCGATTAAGGCCATCGTGGTTATCGCGATAATCGCCTTCAGCCTTTGGGCGGTGCTGCCCATACCGCAGAAAGTTCACCTCGGGCTCGACCTGAGCGGCGGCGTTCGGCTGCTGCTCCAGCTCTATCCGAATGCCGACGTCCCCACGATCACTTCGCAGGTGCAGGCGCAAACGCGCGACGTGATCGATCACCGCATCAACGGCCTGGGCGTGACCGAACCGCAGATCACGAACGTCGGTCTCAACCGTATTCTCGTTGAGCTGCCCCAGGTGAAAAATCCCGAGCAAGCGGAGCAGCTGCTCAAACAAGTCGCGGTGCTCGACTACAAGATCATGCCGCAGAACGTTGCCGCGCAAGCTGATGCTGCGCTTGCAGCCTGCACCGCGAACCCGAAAAACGTAAAGGCGTGCAACTACGCAAACATCGGCGCGTACAAAGCGAGCGGACCGGTCGTATACACGGGCAAAGAGCTAAAGAGCGCGCAAGCCGGCTACGACCAGAGCAATAATCCGAACATTCAATTTCAAACGAAGAATCCCAAAAAGTTCGGCGCCATGACCACGAAGAACGTGGGCAAATTGCTCGCGATCTTCCTCGACAAGAAGTATCTCTCGTCTGCCACGATTCAGAGTCCGATTTTCGACAGCGGCGAAATCACGGGTACCTTCACCCAAGACTACACGATCACGCTCGCCAACGAATTGAACGCGGGCGCGCTTCCGGTGGCGGTGAAGATCGTCGAAAACGAAACGATCGGGCCGACGCTCGGCAAAATCGATCTCGTCAAGTCGATGTACGCCTCGATGGTCGGTCTGGGCGTCGTGCTGCTCTTCATGATCCTGGTGTACCGCCTGCCGGGTCTGCTCGCCGATATCGCGCTCGTCATCTACGTTCTGATGATGCTCATGGTGCTTTCGATCGCGCACGCGACACTCACACTGCCGGGCATCGCCGGTTTCGTGCTCTCGATCGGTATGGCCGTCGATGCGAACGTTCTGATCTTCGAGCGGTTGAAAGAAGAACTGTGGGCCGGTAAAACGATGCGCGCCGCGGTGCGTGTCGGATTCTCGCGCGCATTCTCCGCCGTTTTCGACAGCCACTTTACCACCATCGTGGGCGCCGGCGTGTTGTACATGCTCGGCACCGGAACGGTGAAAGGCTTTGCGTTTACGCTGTTCTGGGGAACCGTGCTCTCGCTGGTCACCGCCGTGTTCATCACGCGGTTCTTCATGGATACGATCGTCGACAACGATTTGGTCACGGCGCCATCCGCCTTCGGCGTTAAGACTGAAGACGTCGGCGTGTTCGCAAAGGCAGGAGCGTAACCGATGCTGTTTCGCAGGCTCAACTGGAACGTCGTCGGCTGGTTCCGCACGGTTTCCACGATTTCGTACATCATCATCGCGCTGGGCATTGCGGCGATGATCTATCATGCTTCGACCGCGCCGGGCGGTGGGTTCCAGCCCTCGCACGCGTTAAAGCTCGGGCTTTCGTTCACGGGCGGAACCGACGTTGACGTGGCGTTCACCAAACCCGTCACGCAGGACCAGTTGCGTACCGCGCTTGCGAAAATCAACGTTACGGGAGCGCAGATAACGACGGTCGGATCGAAGAGCGAAGCCGCCGCGCAGAAGTACTCGATCGAAACGCAGGTCGCGCTCGGCAACGATGCGGCCAAGCTGTGGGGCGCGCTCAACTCGGTCGCGCCCGTGGACCGAACGTCCTCGGCGATCACGTCGGTCGGCCCGTCGCTCGGTAAAGAGTACCTCACCAAAGCGCTCTGGGCGCTGGTGATCGCGCTCGGCATTCAGTTTCTTTACATCGCGTTTCGTTTTGGCTGGAACTACATTTTCGGGTTGGTCACGGTCATCGCGCTCGTTCGCGACGCGGCGATGATGATCGGGATCTACGCAATTGCCAATCGTCCCGCGGACGACGCCTTTTTAGCGGCGGTGCTGACCGTCATCGGCTACTCGGTGATGGACACGATCGTCATTTTGGACCGAATACGTGAGAATACGAAGCTTCTCGCGGGGCAGCCGTACGACCGGATCGTGAACACCTCGATTCTGCAAACGATGACGCGCTCGTTCAATACGCTCGCAACCGTCGTCATTACGCTGGTCGCGCTGCTTGCGTTCGGCGGAGTGTCGCTAAAGAATTTCGCGTTCGCGCTGCTCGTAGGCATTTGCTCGGGCGGCTATCACTCGATCTTCTACTCGGCCCCGCTCGTGCTCGGGTTCCGCAAACGTCAGCTTGAAACGGCGTCGCGCAAACGCCGCGATGGCGCGCTCGATCGCACGCGCACCGCTCGCACCGTGGCCGAATCCAAGGCGCTCGGCGCGCACGGCGGCCAGCCCCGTGAGGATATCGTCGCAGCACGCAAAGAACGCCGCGCCAAATCGAAAGCGCCGCGCGCTGCCGGGCCGGTTCGCTACAAGCGTAAACGCGACGAAGCCGCAACTGCGGTTTCGGAAGAACCGGAAGCGATCGACCCGCTCGACGCGCAAAACTCCGGCATGCACGAAGAAGCGTTCGATCAGGGGCACGAAGAGATTACGATGAATCTCGACGCCTTCGATTCGCAAGAGCCGCCGCCGCCCTCGGAGCATGAGCCGGCTCAACCGCACCAAGGATAACCGTCTGCCGCTTCCGACTCGTTCGGAAGCGGCCTTCGAACGCGTCTTGGAGTCCTTCGGGGCGCCGGCGAGCGTTCCGAAACTCGACGCCGGTGACGAGTCGATGGACGAGTTCGTCGATCGCATCTTTGCGCAGAGCGCGTCATTTTTGGAACGCGACCGCTACGCTTCAATTGCCGACGCGCACGCATTTCATACGAAGATCGCCGGCGTGTCATTCGAAGGGCGCCAAGATCTGGTAGCCGGTCTGCAGCCCGGGTTTCAGCTGGACCTGGAACGGCAGCCGGAAAATCCGCACGATGCAAATGCGATCGCCGTGCGGTACGGCAACCTGCAGATAGGCTTTCTAAATAAAGCGATGGCCAAACACCTCGCTGCGGCAATCGACGCGGGTTCGCGTTACCGCGCGCGCATAGAATCGCTGACGGGAGGTCCGAGCGCCGGTCGATCCGACGCGAAATTTCGCGGCGTCAACATCTACGTGGAACGCGAAGGGTCGTTCGACGGATCCGGCGCGAAACCGGATGTGCGATCGCGCGCCGGTGCCGAGCGCCAAGAAATCCGCCGTGCTCTTATCGGAGACCGCGAACCCCGTGACGCGCAGCGCGACGTGCTCACGCGCATCGACGCGGGCAAAAACACGCTGGCGGTAATGGGAACCGGGCGCGGCAAGTCGTTCTGCTTTCAGTACGCTGCAGCGCATCGTGCGCTCGATGGCGAGCAGAAAACGCTCGTGCTCTATCCGCTGCGCGCGCTGGCGAACGATCAGTTCGAAGCGCTCAAACGGCGACTCGACGGATTCGGCCTGCGCATTCTGCGGGCGAACGGCGCCATTTCGGCCGAGGAACGCGCCGAGCTGATGAACGCGCTGGCGCTCGGCACCTGGGACATTGTTCTTTCGACGCCGGAATTTTTGCAGTTCCATCGCGACGCGTTCGCCGGGCGCAGCGCTCCCGCGTTCGTCGTCGTCGACGAGTCGCACCACCTCTTTGAATCCAAACATCGCGCCGCGTACGGTGCGCTCGGCCAGACCATCGCCTCGCTCGGAAATCCGCAGATCCTCGCGCTGACCGCCACCGCGGGAGATGCCGCGTTCAGACACATCGTCGAGCAGCTCAAGATCGCGGCCTGGGTTATCGACCCGACCGTTCGAGAGAACTTGCACGTCGTCGACGCGCGCGGCAAACGCGACAAGCCGCAGAAACTGACCTATCTGCGCGACCTCTTCGAGGAAGGCGGTCGCGGCATCGTGTACTGCAATTCGCGCAGTGAGTCGGCCGCCGTCGCGCAAGGCTTGCGCGCGAGTTTCGGCAACGAGGTGATGTTCTACCACGCCGGCATGCCTTCGGCAGACCGCGCGCAGGTGGAGTCACTTTTTCGGGAGGGCGCACTGCGTATCGTAGTTGCCACGTCCGCATTCGGCGAGGGGATCGATCTGCCCGACGTGCGCCAGGTCGTGCTCTACCACTTGAATTTCGATTTCACCGAATTCAATCAGCAAGCTGGGCGCGCGGGCCGCGACGGCAACGACGCGTATATTCATTTGCTCTTCGGCGATCAAGACCGGCGTTTAAACGAATTCATCATCGATCGTGAAGCGCCGACGATTTACGTGCTGCGCGAGCTATTCAAGGGGATGCGCGGGATGGCGCGGGACGGCGAATTGCGCGCTTCGTACGTCGACATCGCGCGTACGCTGGACTTGGACAAAGCCAACGAACGCACGGTGAGTATCGCGCTAAAAATTTTCGAAGACGAGGGACTCGTGGAAAGCGGGATCGACGACGAAGGACGCTACGTGCGTTTTGTTCCCGTCGATGGCAAAGTTGATCTCGCGAAAAATGACCGCTTCGCCGAAGGCGAGGCCGAACGCGAAGACTTCGCGCGCTTTTGCGAACTCGTGCTGACCGCGAGCGCGAGTGCGCTGGAACGAATCATCAACCGGCCGATCTATCCCGAACGCGAAGCGCTCCTTCGTTGATACGACCGCCCGCACTGCGGAAAGGCGATGTGGTTGCGCTCGTAGCGCCCTCCGGGCCGCTGGCTGCCGCAAGCGAGCTGGACCGAGCGTGCGATGTCGTTCGCGCGCTAGGTTTCGAACCGCGCGTTGCCGCAAACGCCGGCCTGCGCGACGGCTACCTCGCCGGCAGCGACGAGCGGCGTGCAGCGGATTTCAACGCGGCGGCACGCGATCCGAAGATTCGAGGTATCTTCGCAGTGCGCGGCGGCTACGGTGCCATGCGAATTCTCGATGCCGTCGATTATTCGGCGTTGCGCGCCGATCCGAAGGTCGTCCTGGGGTTCTCGGATGTAACGGCGCTGCTCAATGCCGTTACGCAACGCGCGGGAATCGTTACCTTTCACGGTCCGGTTGCGGCCTTATCGGCATTTACGCCGTTCGTCATCGAGGCGTTGTATCGCGCGGTAAGCAGCGCCGAACCGATCGGAACTTTGCAAATGCCCGATACCGTCGCGATCGCTCCCGGACGCGCGTCGGGTCGTTTGTGCGGCGGGAATCTCTCGCTGCTGACTGCGCTATCGGGCACGCCGTATGCCGTTGATTTTAATAACGCTTTGCTGTTCTTCGAAGACGTCGACGAAGCGCCGTACAGAATCGATCGCATGCTCACGCAGTTGCGATTGAGCGGCACCATACAACGCGCCGCCGCAATACTCATCGGTCAATGCCGCGGCTGCCACGTCGACGCGGAGCACGTCTACGCCGAAATGCCGCTTGCCCGAACGCTGCACGGCCGCTTGCACGACCTCGCAGTTCCCGTGCTGTCCGGCGCTTCGATCGGCCACATCGAAGAACAGTGGACGATCCCAATCGGCGTTCCAGCCACCCTCGACGCGGATGCCCGCACGCTCACCATAAACCAAGCCGCCGTCGCAAAATAATCCGTCAAACCGCCTCAACGCGTCTCGGCCCGTTTGCCCTTTGGACGCTCTTAAGGGCTCGATAACGCAGGCTTAAATCCCGACCCTGCGGTGAGTCTACAATCAAAGTCTACGCCGCCGCCGGTTTCATGCGGACCTCTCCCCATTGTCATCCTGAGCTTGTCGAAGGACATTATGCCACGACCCGGTCTACTGCGGAGGCGTCGGTTTCGTTGAAGAAGCGGTTGTGCGTTTCGCTTACGCGCGGTGCCCATGGGTCGATTTGTTTGGCCGTTATGGGAAAGTGCGTGGTCGGGCCGGCGGCGTCGGCGTAATTCGACCCGTTGAATGGTTCGAACCCTTTGCTTTCTTTATGGGCGACCACGAGATCGCTTACGGCGTTCGCCGCAGTTTTTGCGGCATTCCGAAGCTGCGTGTCGAGTCGGCCATCAGATGCCATCGCGTTGTAGAGCCCGATTGCCGGCCGGTCCGAATGCCATGGCATGTCGGGCGTCGCGTCGTGAAAGCGAACCATGCCCTTGTCGCTCTTTGCGTCGCTGCGAATTGCTGCGATCGTCGGGGTGTCATCTTTGTGCGCGGCGATCGTGTCGTTGAGGGCTTTGACGGAATTTTCTACGTTGCGCATCTTCGATCGGTCGAGATCGAGCACGTCGAAGGCTGCCGCCGGGCCCCACGTTGCGCCGCTTTCGCCGTACTTCTGGCGCATCACGTCGTTGACGATTGCGTTACCCATCGCATGCGCATCGTCCGGGTGCTGTGCGATCGCATCGGCGACGTTGGAAGGCACGCCCGGAGAAACCATGGTCTCGGGACTTGCCGCGAGATATTTTACGCCGGCATGCGAAAGCGCATCCGCAAAACCGAGCGATGCCATCAAGCACTGATTCGCGACAACCCCGTCCACGCCGCGCGCGGCATCTTCAGGGTGCGCCTGCGCGTGCAGCTTTACGCCTTGAGCGATAGCCGCAGCCATGTCTGGCATGCGCATGATGCCTTTAGCGCTGTCGGCTTCGAGCCCGCCGCCGTCGCCCGCGCCGTGATCCGTCAGTTCGATCCACGTCTGCTTTGCACCCGACGCCTGCGCGTTGTCGAGTACGTGTTCGACGAATTGCGCGAGATTTTTTGGATCGGCCATGTCGTGCGGTGCGTCGATCTGCGCCTGGCCGATATGGCCGTCCGCGACGGTGAACGAATCGGTGCGAAGCTGTCCCTTTACGATGTCGCCTCCGCCCTGGCGGAGCGATGTCGTGTCCTGAACGGTATATTCAACGCGCGCATCTTTGGCGCTGTCGCGCACCGCTTGGCCGAGCGTAACGCCCTGTGACGCGTCCAAATTGTTGTCACCGTCGCGGTAGATACCGAACTCTACCGTCCGCGCTATCGGCTGTCGCGCAATCTCCATAAACCACCCTCCCGAACGTGTGCTGTTGGGAGGCTACTGCGACGGCGGGCACGCGTGGCAAGAAGCCCGCGAAGGCTTAGGGTAGAAGCGATACCGCGCAGGTATGCAAATCGTACACCGCTCCCGCAATCGTCGCGCCGCCTTCGCGCACTGCACGTTCGACGATCGTCGACCGGCGTACGATTGTATCGACGCTCGCGCGTATGTTTGCGGCGACCGCTCTTGCGTGCCAATCGCCGTCACCGTTGCGAACCGCTGCAGCCGCCGGAACGATCGCCGCAACAAGGGTGGAGATGTGGCCGGGGAACGTTGCGCCGTTGCGTACGCGCTCGATCGCGGCCGCCACGGCGCCGCAGCCGCTATGACCGAGCACCACGATCAGCGGCGTTCGCAACACGTCGACGGCGTACTCGATGGAACCCAAGCTCTCGTCGCTCACGATGTTGCCGGCATTGCGAATCACGAAAAGTTCACCCGGCCCGCGATCGAAGATGATCTCGACCGGTACGCGCGAGTCGGAACACGCGAGCACGACCGCAAACGGCGTTTGACCGAGCGCCAGCTTTGCCGCTGTAATGGCCGCGCTTCCTTTGGAGAAACGCGCATTTCCGGCAAGGAGCGCGTCAAGGTGGCGCGTGCGCGTTTCGGACATGCGGCTCGCTTTAGTGATGGGCGTTCCGCTGCCCTCTGCAGCGAGCAGTGCGAACGAACCAAAGCGGCTGTGATAATTGTCCCGTCATCGGCACGCGATACATGCGAAGCGCGGCTCGCCGGAACGTGCTAGGATGTTGCCGTCGTGAAGCTTCGAAGCGTTGCGGCGACAATTGCCGCTTTGGCCATACTTGCCGCATCATCCACCGGTCGCGCCGCGGGCGGCGCCGGCTTGCAGTACGATGAAATCGTTCGCGTCATCGTGGGTTCGGCGACGCCGCCTCCGCCCGGCGCATTCAGCTCCGATCTTGCCGCGATCAACAATGTGCCGGCAACGACCGCGCAGGTCGCA
>JALYTZ010000178.1 GCA_030854025.1 Vulcanimicrobiota bacterium | reverse complement strand
AACGCAGCAAGTCCGTGGACGAGTATCCCGCGATTTTTTTCGAAGACCCGGCCGGTACAAAACTTGAGATCTGCGCGCGAAAGCCGCGCTCGTAAAGCTTAATCCGTCTTTCAGAACGATTCACGGGCTCCGGCGTTATGTTACCTTAGACAGCCATCATTCCAAGGAGTCTATTTGTGAATCTTTCCCGCATCATTCTTCTGCCCGCCGCGCTCGGCATGGCCCTGGCCATACCGGCGATCGGATTCGCTCAAGTCGCTCCCGCGGCTCCGGCACAGAACGCCCCCACGACCACTGCGCCGCTTCATCGCCATCACCACGGCGCGCGCTGGATGCGCGCAATGCATGGCATCGCGCTCAGCACTTCGCAGAAGCAGCAAATCAAGCAACTGATGACCTCGTATCGTCAGTCCCATCCCAAAGGCAGCGCGCCGGACAAACAGTCTCGCGAGCAAATGCGCGCACAAGTGCTGAACGTGCTTACGCCGTCCCAACGCGCTCAATATCAGCAGAATTTGCAGAATATGCCCAAGCGTACCAAAGCCAGCGAATCGGCAAAGCCGTCGAATGCGCCAACGGCCCAGCCGTAGACTCCTAGAATACCGGTCGGGTCCGCCGCTGTACGCAAAGACTTGCGAACGGCAGGCGCGTATCAAGGGTGCATGAGCGGCGAAACACTAGGCATCCTCGTTGGCGGCGGCCCGGCCCCCGGAATCAACGGCGTCATCGCTTCCGCCACGATTGAAGCGCGTAAGAACGGCTTGTCGGTCGTCGGCATTTATGACGGCTATCGCCACATCGCCCGCGGCGACGCGACCCAGGTCGTGCCGCTCGACGTCGACGACGTTTCACACATACACGGCACCGGCGGTTCGATACTGCGCACATCGCGAACGAATCCGGCGGCGGACGAGGCGACGCTCGATCGTTGCGTCAGTTCCCTAACGCAGCTCGGAGTGCGCTACCTCATCGCGATTGGCGGCGACGACACGACCTACGGCGCATCACGAATTGCCGAAAGGGCGCAGGGGCGGATTGCCGTCGCTACCGTTCCCAAAACAATCGACAACGATTTGCCGCTGCCCGACAACGCACCGACGTTCGGATTCGAAACGGCGCGATCGGTCGCAACCGGCATCGTCGAAAGTCTCATCGAAGACGCGCGAACGACCGGGCGCTGGTACCTCGTCGTGAGCATGGGGCGCAAATCCGGAGCGCTCGCACTGGGCATGTGCGCATCAGCGGGAGCGACGCTTGCCGTCATCCCCGAAGACTTTGCGCAGGCAACCCTCGAGCTTGATACGGTCGTCGACACGATTGCCGGAGCCGTCGTCAAGCGAAAAGCGCAGGGATACGGCCACGGAGTCGCCGTCCTCGCGGAAGGACTGGTCGAGCGTCTTTCGGTCGAGGAACTTGCACATCTGCAGGAGGTTCCGCGGGATTCGTACGGGCACGTACGTCTTGCCGACGTTCCGATCGGAGCGGTCGTGCGCGACGCGCTTCGCAGGCGCTTGAGCGAAATGCACATCGACACGGCCGTCGTTACCAAAGACATCGGTTACGAACTGCGCTGCGCGAAACCGGTCGCGCTCGACGTAGAGTACACGCGCATGCTCGGATACGGTGCGGTACAATATCTGCTCGGCGGCGGCAGCGGAGCGCTGATCGCGCTTGCGGGCGGCGTTGTCGCGCCTTTGCAACTGGACGATTTGCGCGACCCGGCAACCGGACGCGTACGCGTGCGCATGGTCGACGTTACCACGCAAGCGTACGCCGTCGCGCGCAACTACATGACGCGCCTCGATGCCGCGGACCTTGCAGAGCCGCAGCTCGCGCGGCTTGCCGCAGCCGCCAATCTTTCCAACGATGCCTTCCGCGCGCGATTTGCAAACGTCGTCTGAACGCGCGTTCGATACGCTGATCGAAGGGAACGCATACGCCGCGCTGCCGCCGGCATTTTTCGTCCCGACGGCGCCTACGCCGTTGCGCGATCCGTATCTCGTTGCAGTGAGCCGCGACGCCGCACGTGAAATCGGCGTGCCTGTTTCGACATTCGAACGTCCTCACGTGATACGCGCGCTTGCCGGCAGCGACCCGTTGCCCGGCGTGACGCCGATTGCTGCCGCGTACGCCGGGCACCAATTCGGTTCGTGGGTACCGCAGCTGGGCGACGGTCGCGCGCTGCTTCTCGGCAACGTACGAACGCGCGACGGAGCGTTGTGGGAGCTGCAGCTTAAAGGCGCCGGCGAAACGGCATTCTCACGCATGGGAGACGGACGCGCCGTCTTGCGTTCGACCATTCGAGAGTTTCTCTGCAGCGAAGCGATGGATGCATTAGGCGTCCCAACTACGCGGGCGCTGGCCATCGTAGGCAGCGACGACGCGGTGTACCGTGAGACAGCAGAAACGGCCGCCGTACTCACGCGCCTGGCGCCCAGCTTCGTGCGATTCGGAACGTTCGAATTCTTCTTTGCGCGCGGCGATGCTGACGCGCAGCGCACGCTCGCGGACTGGCTTATCGAACGATACTTTCCAACGCTCGTCGATGCGCCCAATCGGTACGAAGCATTTTTGTGCGAGGTGGTCGAGCGCACTGCCCGCACGATCGCGCACTGGCAAAGCATCGGATTCCAACACGGCGTCATGAACACCGATAACATGTCGATCCTCGGCCTTACGCTTGACTACGGACCATTCGGCTTTATGGAAGCGTACGACCCCGACTGGATTTGCAATCACTCGGATCATCTGGGGCGTTATCGGTTCTCTGCGCAGCCGAGCATCGGATTGTGGAATCTTCGCGTGCTCGCCGCTGCACTTGAACCGCTCGTTGTCGGAGCGGGGATGACTCGTGCACTCGAGCGGTACGAACCTGCGTTGCGGGCCGCGTACGTCGAGCTATGTCGCAAGAAAATGGGACTCATACGCTGGCCCGACGATCGTTACGATCTGCTCGGGGATTTGCTCGCACTGATGGGCGAGGAAGGAGCCGACTATACGCTGACGTTTCGAGCGCTTTCATCGGTCGCGCGCAGCGGCGATGCCGCCGCGTTTCTTTCATCGTTCGGAGGACGCGCGGCTGCCGCTGCAGCCTGGCTCGCACAATACCGGGATGAACTCGGGCGTCAAGGCATCGCGGACGAGGACCGCCTGCCTTCGATGCGCGCCGTAAATCCGGCCTACATTTTACGAAATCACTTGGCGCACGTTGCCATAACTCGCGCGCAGCAGCGTGACTTCAGTGAAGTCGATCGGCTGCTCGCAGCGCTGCGAAGCCCCTTCGACGAGCGACCGGAATTCGACGATTACGCGCAGCCTGCGCCCGCGTGGGCGGCCTCACTTGAGCTTAGCTGCAGCAGTTGACGGACGAATGCGGTAAATCGCTCCCGTTTCATCGTCGGCGACAAATAGATCACCCTGGGGTCCGACGGCGACGCCCGTGGGTCGCCCGAGTCGCGTAATCGAGCCGCCTTTCTGGTAGTTCGAAACGAACTCACTCCACTGCGCGTCGGGATTCTTCCAGTTCACGGCGATTGCGGGCGAGTCGCCGCGCATCGCAACGAAAACCACCCTTGGCGGAACGTACCCGCTTAAGCCTTGCCCTGGTCCATGCCACGACCCGTGCAGCGTCACAAAAGCGCCGCCGCGATATTTTGCTGGAAAGGCATACTTGCCGGCCGCTTTGACGGGATAAAACGTCGCGCCGATTGGCGTCTCGTATGCTGGGAACACGACGCGGGGCACCGCGGTTTTCGAGCAGTCGTGACCGGCCCACTTTGGCACCGGATTCGTCTTACGATTTTCGTAACAGTACGGCCAGCCGTAGTCCGCGGTGCCGGCATGCGAACCGACCGCGTCGAAAATTTCATACGGGTGGCCCGCCGGCAGATCATCTTCGCCGGCAACACCCACCCAAAGCATCTCCGTGTTCGGATTGGTCGTCAGCGCGATGGCGTTGCGGATATGAATCGCTCTCGGATCGAGTTTTCCATTGCTGCCGACGCGCTGTACCGTCGCGCGCGTATCGTCCAATTCGGGCTGACACGCGTTGCACGAAGATCCAACGCTTGCGTAGAGCGTTCCGCGACTCACGGAAACGGACGTCGTCACGTGATCGCGGCTGGCGCCGGAGGTTCGCACTGCGGCGATCTTTTGCGGAGCCTGCGCTGCGGACATCTGCCCAGGTTTATAGGCGATGCGGTATATCGCGAACTGGGTGCCGACGTAGAGCGTTCCGCCATCCAAGAAGACACCGGCTGCCGGCTCATTGTCGAAATGTGCGAACACCTTGGGCGTA